>NZ_LT965963.1 GCF_900240995.1 Bacillus sp. Marseille-P3661 | reverse complement strand
CTGTTCCATTACGAACAGTGGGTTTCCCCATTCGGAAATCTCCGGATCAAAGCTTACTTACAGCTCCCCGAAGCATATCGGTGTTAGTCCCGTCCTTCATCGGCTCCTAGTGCCAAGGCATTCACCGTGCGCCCTTATTCACTTAACCTAAGATGATCTTAATCATCAAGATTTTAATAAGAACTTTTCTACAGTAAATATGAATGTTATTGCTATCTAGTTTTCAAAGAACAAGGCTACTGACTTCAATCACATCGTGAATAATCATCAGTGAGCTACTTCATGCTGCCTTGCGCTGAGGAATCCGACTTCTTCGAATCCACTTGTAGACGCAAGCGCAATTATTTTAGCGGTAGCTAAAATATTCATTTGTTGAGAGAATGCTCTCTCAAAACTAAACAAAATGTCTAAGCGCGTCTTCGTAATTCTTCCTTAGAAAGGAGGTGATCCAGCCGCACCTTCCGATACGGCTACCTTGTTACGACTTCACCCCAATCATCTGTCCCACCTTAGGCGGCTGGCTCCAAAAGGTTACCCCACCGACTTCGGGTGTTACAAACTCTCGTGGTGTGACGGGCGGTGTGTACAAGGCCCGGGAACGTATTCACCGCGGCATGCTGATCCGCGATTACTAGCGATTCCAGCTTCATGTAGGCGAGTTGCAGCCTACAATCCGAACTGAGAATGGCTTTATGGGATTGGCTCAACCTCGCGGTCTCGCAACCCTTTGTACCATCCATTGTAGCACGTGTGTAGCCCAGGTCATAAGGGGCATGATGATTTGACGTCATCCCCACCTTCCTCCGGTTTGTCACCGGCAGTCTCCTTAGAGTGCCCAACT
>NZ_LT965962.1 GCF_900240995.1 Bacillus sp. Marseille-P3661 | reverse complement strand
TTCTCCGCTTCCTGTCAGAATCAACCCTCGGTTCTGACTCGATTGATTGCTTTTCTCCGCTTCCTGTCAGAATTACTTCTCGATTCTGACTCGTTTGACCGCTTTTATCCGTTTCCTGTCAGAATCACTCCTCATTTCTGACTCGTTTGACCGCCTTTCTCCGCTTCCTGTCAGAATCAACCCTCGGTTCTGACTCGTTTGACCGCTTTTCTCCGCTTCCTGTCAGAATCAACCCTCGGTTCTGACTCGATTGATTGCTTTTCTCCGCTTCCTGTCAGAATTACTTCTCGATTCTGACTCGTTTGACCGCTTTTATCCGTTTCCTGTCAGAATCAACCCTCGGTTCTGACTCGATTGAACGCTTTTCTCCGTTTCCTGTCAGAATCAACCCTCGGTTCTGACTCGATCAGCTATTTTTATACGTTTCCTGTCAGAATCACTCCTCATTTCTGACTCGTTTGACCGCTTTTATCCGTTTCCTGTCAGAATCACTCCTCGATTCTGACTCGTTTGAACACTTTTCTTTGTTTCCTGTCAGAATCAACCCTCGGTTCTGACTCGATTGAACACTTTTCTTTGTTTCCTGTCAGAATCAACCCTCGGTTCTGACTCGATTGAACGCTTTTCTCCGCTTCCTGTCAGAAGCACTCCTCGGTTCTGACTCGATTGAACACTTTTCTTTGTTTCCTGTCAGAATCAACCCTCGGTTCTGACTCGATTGAACGCTTTTCTCCGTTTCCTGTCAGAATCAACCCTCGGTTCTGACTCGATTGAACACTTTTCTTTGTTTCCTGTCAGAATCAACCCTCGGTTCTGACTCGATTGAACGCTTTTCTCCGTTTCCTGTTAGAATCAACCCTCGGTTCTGACTCGATCAGCTATTTTTATACGTTTCCTGTCAGAATCACACCTCGTTTCTGACTCGTTTGAACACTTTTCTCCGCTTCCTGTCAGAATCAACCCTCGGTTCTGACTCGATCAGCTATTTTTATACGTTTCCTGTCAGAATCACTCCTCATTTCTGACTCGTTTGACCGCCTTTCTCCGCTTCCTGTCAGAATCAACCCTCGGTTCTGACTCGTTTGACCGCTTTTCTCCGCTTCCTGTCAGAATCAACCCT
>NZ_LT965961.1 GCF_900240995.1 Bacillus sp. Marseille-P3661 | reverse complement strand
AAGCTCCTCGTCATCCGCTCGACTTGCATGTATTAGGCACGCCGCCAGCGTTCGTCCTGAGCCAGGATCAAACTCTCCGAAAAGGGTTTGATTGCTCAAACTAATATACTGACTTGGTTGTTGAACTGAGTTCAACTTGTTTTGCACGCTTGACATTTTGTTTAGTTTTCAAAGAACATCATTTTCTCAATCGCTTGTTGCAGCGACAAGAATTAGTATATCATATCAACTTCGTGGAAGTCAAATGTTTTTTTTCTTAAAAAAGTAAGTTGTTATCCCTTGATCTGTTATTCACTAAAGTGTGTTTACAATACACTTTCTAAGATTACGATATACCCACTTATGACATGCACTTGGCAACATCTTAAAAACTTAACTTTAGAGTTTAAAACATAACTCTTCGTTATCATTTCTAAACAAATTTCAAAGAGAACATTTACTAGATTAACAAATCTATACCTCCTAATCAATGGTAAGTTATTCCACTACTATTTTTATATTAAACACATATACCAATCCCGAAATAAATCAACCTATTCAAATCTTTAAAAATGACATAATCCGAAAACCATTCATTTCTTTTACACCGATATTCATTAAAGAGCAACAGTCTATCCCCTTACAATGTGTGTTTAAACATATTACAACGGTTTAATATCATTAGTATAAATACTATATACCAAATGAGGTGCAGCACAAAACATTTTCAAGTTTTTATTGATAAAACAATATCATGTTATTTATTCTTCTTAACTACCGTGCCAGGGCTCAAATTAATAGATGCCATCAATTCTCAGAGGAATACAAGCCAAACAATATAATGCCCATCCCTACAATTAACTGATAAGAGATGGGTCATTATTAAGATTCATCTACGCAAAGTTCTACTTAATAATACTTTTTCTGCAACATGCCTGCACCATTGATTTATTTTCTTCCTTAATATAATATACATGAGCTAAATAATGATCGTTTCATAAAGACCTTTTGAAATTTTATTTATAAGTGGACTCTTTTCTCCTGATGAGAATAAGTAAAGCTCATGCATTGCTCTTGTGCAGGCAGTGTATAGAAGTTTTTTTTCATTATCATGAGTGTACACACCCGCTGAGCAATCATGAATGATTACAGCGTCAAATTCTATTCCTTTCGCTAAATAAACAGGAAGAACGGACACCCCTTTTTCATAAGTACTAGTACCCTTATCAATTAAACGAGCCGGTATGTCCTGGTTTATTTCTTTAAATACTTCTCTACTTTCTTGAGCTGTTTTACATATAATCGCTATTGTTTCGTGACCTTTTGATTGCAAATTAGCTATAAGCTTTAACATCTCTTTATGAAGTAGCTCTTGATCATCGGATTGAATAACAAAAGGTTGATTTCCAGATCGATTTATTGGTTCTATTACATTTCCTTCATCAAGTAATTCTTTTGTAAATTCTACAATTTCCTTTGTACTTCGATAGCTTTTTGTTAATGTTATGATTTCCGAATCCTCTCGCAACGTCATCAAATCTTTTGAAAAAATCGAGAAGGCTTTCATAGTCTCTGAAAAAATAGCTTGATTAAAGTCACCTAAAATGGTCATTCGACTTGAAGGGTAAAGCTGTTTTAAAAACGCAAATTGAAATGGGGTATAATCTTGGGCTTCATCTATAAACAAATGACGAATTTGCGTATTTGGCTTTCGTCCCTCTAGCTGGTCCTGTAAAAAAAGAAATGGTGTTGCATCTTCGTAAAATAATCGCTGCTTGTTTATGTTCTGCAAAGTTTGATTGCAAATATCGTCCCAGTTAATTGGTATTGGTTTTTTAATTATAGGTTCCTTAAATATCTGACAGTAAATCTCCTCTAAATTTAAGAATTTTAATTTCTTAACTGCAGATCTAATCGGTTTAAAATAATGATTTACTAACGTTTTGGCCAAGGCCTTTTGTTCTCGCTCGAAATCATTAAATGTATTCTCCGAAAACCTCCCTTGTTTTTGTAATCGTTTATAAATTTTTTGATATTCATCATTATCCATTAACTCTATTTCCTCAAGAACCCAATCTTTTTTAGATTCTTGTTTGGACATTCTTCTTAGTTCCTTTAATAGCCAATCCTTAACAATTTCTAAACGATTCGGAATCGACATCGTACAATCTAATGAATAAAATTTTTCCTGAATAACTTGTTTCGAAATTAAAATTTCACCACGAAATATTATATTTCTAAATATTAATCCTTGCTTCGAAAGATTACGAACATAGTTTTGAATAAGATCAATAAAATCCTGACTTCCTTTATAACGAATGCCTTCTAATCTAGCCTGGACTTCTTGTTTGTTTGACGACGTTAATACAAATTCAATTTGGGAAAAAGAGTCTTCTATTTCGTATTTTCTTCCAAGACGGAGCTCTAAATAATGCTGAAATGTTTCTTGTTGCATATTTTCTTCTCCTAGCTCGGGAAGAACTGTTGCTACATAATTGCTAAACATTGGATTTGGTGAAAACAACATAATGTTTTCAGATTGAATACTTTCTCGATATCGATAAAGTAAGTACGCAATTCGTTGTAATGCAGCTGATGTTTTACCGCTCCCAGCTACTCCTTGTACGAACAATAATTTACTCCGTTCATTTCGAATAATATCATTTTGCTCTTTTTGAATAGTTGATACTATACTTTTCATTTGTGTATTGGCATTATTGCTTAATACCTCTTGTAGAACTTCGTCTCCAATCGTTACTCCTGTATCAAACATGGCCTTAAGTTTTCCATTTTTAATTATATATTGTCTCTTCAAGGTGATTTCACCTTCAATTAGACCATCCAGTGTATCATATTGAGCTGGACCTGTAGAATAGTCATAATATACGCTAGATATCGGCGCTCTCCAATCATAGATGAGAAATTCCTTATCTTCTTCATCCATTAAAGAAGACGTACCTATGTAGATTTTCTCTTCCTTTTGATCCCCGCTTTCGATAAAGTCAATACGGCCAAAATACGGAGAGTTTTTTAAACGGCTTAAATTCCGAAGTTGTTGATCCATTTTTTTATGACTTCTTTCACGTTCCGACAACATTTCCACTTGCTGTTTTATACTTGTAAATGTTTCTCCAACTTCACCTGAATCCTCAAAGTTTAGCGTTACATCATCCCAGAACGTTTTTCGAATTCCCTTTATATCTGCCTTGACACCCTTACTATTTCTGTCTATTAATTCTTGTTTCTTTTTAATTATATAAAGAATTTTCTCAACTCTTAACTGCTCCTCTTTCCATTCATTATGCATTTTTACAGTCTCCTTCAAAAGTCTATCTATTTGACATTTCAGAATATATGTTGTAAATTATTATTGGGTAAAAATGCCATTTATTACATATTTTTGCTATGAACCGCAAATTAAATATTAACACAAAGTGGTAACCACTTTCAATTCTACGTATTTAGCGCTATACGATTTTAGAATCATTTACCTTATCAAATCATTTTATTCCTTATAAATTAATTAGAAACCAAAACGAGTTCAAAAAAAGGAAACTACTGATAACTTTGTAAAAATAAACTATTAACTTTCTTAATTCAAAAGGTTAGACTGTTGATAAATATGCAAGTACTCTATTAGTTAACTAAAGGAACAGTATACAAAAATACACGAGTGAACTGATTTTGAAAAGTTGTAGTGAAGGCATTAAAATTAAGCTCATGATTTTATGCCCAACCCCACCCTTGCCTGCTCCATAATAGAATTACGAAATTCACTAGTTGATTGCACGATTGGATCTAATTCATACAGCAATTTCCATTCATTCCCGTTCTTTCCGCAGTTCAAGAAGGGTCTTTTCCGTTCCAGCAAATTTCTCAGCATCACCATTAGATTAGAGCTCCGTTAGATAAGTCATGTCATTTAAACAGTTCGAGGACAGATATGGTGGTCAATTAAATGAAATCAAATCAATCGTCTTACCAGCCCGCTTGAGTTCCATCATTCTTTCGTTAATTCTTCACCTAATATTCATCAAATTGTTCAGGTTGAATCGTATCCTTTAGTAAATAATCGGCCTTGATCAACCTTCCCAAGAACACCTTTTCCACCATACTTATTCTTCTTCACCTGCCGTTAAGTCCAGTTCAAAGTACCTTGGAATCACTCTACCTCCAGGATCCGATTCGTTTGATTGCTGGTTTTTAAGGACAGGCTTTTGTTTTTCCTCATACGAATCTACTTCATCTACGGTTAGTGGTGATTCATTTTTCCAGTTTTTTAGAATCCCGACAATGTAATTCAACCTTCGCTTGTTAGTAGCACATGCAATATTCATGGCTTTTAAAATCATTTCTTTCGATTGTAAAAAACTAGAATCATCCAACCACGACAACAACTGCTGTTTCGCACTGACGTTACTATAACCAAAACCATTACTATCCCAAAACTCAATAATGTCTTTCGCATACTCTGTTTTTTGATTGCTTTGTAATGTGGTCACTATATCTGGATTGTTCTCTATATTTTGATAGAACGCTTCTTGTTGTTGTTGTTTTTCTTTTTTATTTTCTTTTTGTTTTTCTTTTTGCCCACGTATCGTATCAGGACAAAGCAACGTATCGTCAGAATGTTCACAAGGG
>NZ_LT965960.1 GCF_900240995.1 Bacillus sp. Marseille-P3661 | reverse complement strand
ACAGAAACAGTCAATAACACTGAGGCTCAAGTAAACTATACAACATTAACAGCAATCAGAGCAGATATCGATAAAGCAATCGCTCAAGTTAAGTAATCGTGCTTAAATTGTTAATTATGCCAATCACATTATGTGGTTGGTTTTTTTTTAAGGTTTGATTTTTTAGAGATTGAAGTAACATAAATTAGTACATTCTGTTTCAAGTATGGAAAAATATTGCTTCAATATTTTATGTATCATAATTTCATAATAGATTTTTAAAGTATCTTCTACTGACTTCTCTAATAAATAGGTTATAGGCTCAATGTTGGTTTGCAATCGATGTAAATTAAAGCGGAAGGTGCGAGACTGATATCCCGTGAGACCGTGCAGGTGCAAAGCGCAGAAGGTGCTCACCGCTCCCCTCTGGTATCCCCGCTAGAGTTCTGAAACTTAAAACCAACACCTGAGTTTAGCAGAGCTAATAATAAAAAGGGGGGTAAGCACCCCCTTCAGTGCTAGGTATAGGTAATGCTAATGATGAAAGAGCGCGTCCGGAAACTGCTGTTTTTCTTTTATTTCTTTAGGAAGCTTTTTGGGTGCATTTTCAACCTTTCTCGGTGCATTATCAATAACATCAGAGGAATATACAGTAACAATCATTTTACCATGTATTGCTTTGGCACGAATTAAAATAGGTTGATTGTGTTTATTATGAAACGTAAAGTCTGGACCATACCAGCTTACTGTAGCATCACGACCTTCAGGAACATAAGGAACTCTTTTGCTATGTGAGTAACGCTCACCAATGGAAAGTCCTGCCCGATCTACGGCATTAAATAGTGTCGAGGAAACTTGGCATATTCCGCCACCAATTCCTTCTGTTAATTCGCCGCGAACAATGACTGGTGCTGGTAAATAACCTTTATCTTTTGTTCTTTTTCCAACGACTGAATTGAAAGAAAATGTTTCACCAGGAAAGACAACATGGTTATTTATGGCTTGAGTTGCAAGTTCAATATTATGTGACCTTTCTTTATTACGAGAATTAAAAAACGTAATATAATAGCCAATTTGTTTAGTTTTAATGGAAGCAAGAAGTTCGCTATCAACTTTAGGAAATACAACTAAGCCAGGAATCTCAATCGTTGCTGGACCATTGTTAAAAAAGTACGAATAAAATTGATCCCCGAATGCTTGGCGATTTAATTTGTAACCGGTTTGCTCCGGGGTAATGATGCCATTATCGTCAAGGGAAGCATTAGTAGGTTCTTTATAGATCTTGCTCTCGATGTTATTTACAAACTCATTGTACTTCTCTACGTCGATAAAAGTGTCAGTTAAGGGTATCGTAAACTCTTGGCGGTTCACGCTTTCGACGGTTTTTCCATTTTCAGTAATTGTAATATTATCAGGTATATGAAATTGTTGATAAAGTAGAAAAAGTAGAGTTAACCATGTATAAATCATGTAATAGCATCCCTCTTTGTTGTGAATTCCTCCGCTCGTAATGTCTATCAGCGCAGCTTTTTAAGTGATGATATGTTAACCTTCCAAGACTCCTTAAAAAAAGCTCTGCTTAATTCTAGGTCCAGTTGTTCCCGTTGGAGACCATTTTTCTTAGTGTACATATGAATTTTAACTTGTATCGTTGTGCCTAGTGCGAATTGAGTTTTTTGTTGTGGCATAACGATTTCCCATTTAATCATGTCAACATTATTTATTAATTGATGTAAATCCTTTTTATGTTTTTTAGCGTTATTACTGTATGTAATTGCTTTTAACAATTTATAATCTTCGTTATTTAGGGCGGTCATAAATATGTTAATCATTTGTTCTGCACTACTATTTTGCAGATAATGTTCTAATTCACCACCACTTCTCAAAATCATTAAATGATGACCTAGATCTGGCTGTGAAGACCGATGTGTTGTACTTTCATGAAAGTGAATGCAAAAATGGCCAGGGAAATTATTTACTAATGCGCCTGCCCCATGTGGCATTCCATGCATAGATGCTGCGATCAATTGATCATTCACTAAAACTAAAACAGCTCTTCGATTCCAACTCCATTTTCCGTTATAAATCTTTTTCATAATCGCTGTATCTTTATTCGTAAGCGGTTGGACATCAGCGTGTCTACTTCCTGCTCTTCTTTGTACCTGAAAACTTGCTCCTGTTTCAAGGTCGATAACTCTAAACTTAGAATATCTCGGAATAATTTTTTTGACTTCATTCCAAGGTAGCTTTTGAATTTTAAAGCTTACAGGGAACGTAGGGTTAGCTGTAATTCTTTCATTAGCAAAAACAGAATGACTTAAAAGTATATAAAACAGTGTTAATAATAAAAAGATCTTAAATATTTTTGTCCACATTCGTTTCATCTCCATGTTTAATTACAGTTATTATTGGCATGGAATAATGATACATACGTTTTGTTGAGGAGGAAAATTTTGTTAGTGGATAGGGACAAGGGGAGGGAGACGTGCAAATAAATGAAAAACACGCCCTTATTCATTATCAGGCGTGTTAATCATGATCCCAGCAACTTGTGTTAATCGATCATAAAATTCTTTTCGTATAGGCCCATCTAATTCGATGTCATCCATCGCTTCTTTCATGCATGCTAGCCATGCTTTTGCACGTGTTGGTGTAATTTCAAATGGCATATGGCGAGCTCTCATAGCTGGTGCCCCAAATTCCATGCTATATAAAGCAGGTCCCCCTAAAAATTGAGTTAAAAACATTTTTTGCTTTCTCATTATTTCCGCCATTTCACCTTCAAATAGAGGTGCTAAATCTGGATGCGCATATACCTTTGGATAAAAAGCATTTACTAGTTTATCGAGGGTTTCCTCGCCACCAATTAAATCGTACGGAACTTCAAAACTCATTACATATCACCTGATTTTCATATTTTTGTACTAGTATATCAAAGCCTAATTATAGGGAGTGTGATATAAATCACATGAATGCAAAAAAACGCCACAACTGTGACGTTTTTATTATACTTCCAATTATGATTACATAGCAAAGATATGCTTATCAATTCTTTTAATTTGCGGTCTTGACCAAATCCATGGTGATGTAGCAGTATTTGGATTAAAATAGAAAAGTGCTCCTTCTGATGGATCCCAACCGCTTAATGCAGCGTATACAGCACGATACGCGTCTTTATTAGGTCGATTATAATACTGACCATCCGCAATGGCTGTAAATGCTTGCGGTTCAAACACGACATCTTTAACTGTAGAAGGGAAGTCGTTGGAGTCAATTCGGTTTAAAACAACAGCAGCAACAGCGACCTTTCCTTCAAACGACTCACCACGTGCCTCGCCATGGACTAATTTTGCTAGTATTTCAATTTCATTTTCAGTTAGTGTATATTTATAAATTTTCTTCCATGTATTTGGTCCGACAATTCCGTCCGTAGTAAGACCATAATTTCTTTGGAAGTTCAAAACAGCTTGTTTTGTATATACATCAAAGTGCCCAGTTATATTTTTATCATAAACACCATTCTGTTGAAGTCGGTGTTGTAGGTCATAGACATAACCGTTTGTCATTCCTTGCTGTAATACTTTTTGTGCTGCACTTGCATTGTTTTGATTAGTGATGGGTAGAAGAATTAAAATAAATACCAATGACAATATATTAAAGAATTTGTGTTTTACCACAATACTCACTCCTATCTCAAGTATTTTTGGGCACTTGAGCGGTGGGGTGCGCTGAGTAACACACAATATCAAGTTTAAGTGGTTATGTCGTAAAATTAAATAGTAGATTTATGGAAGAGATGGTAGTACCATTTAAATAGTATTTATATTGGAAAGGAAGGTAACTGTGAGGAAATCTTTTTATCAATTTATTTTAAAGTATCGGTCTAAGAAAAAAGGGGACGAGCTAGGGGCGTTTGCAGAAGAAATCTATAACGATCATGCTTTTCCGAAATATTCAATGGATTATCATGAAATTAGTAGCTATTTAGAGCTTAATGATACTGCACTGAATTCTGTTAGACTTTTTGATCAGGTGTGGGATGCATATGAACAAGAGGTTCTTAATTAATAAATACTAGGAACTGAATAACCACTCCTTTTAGTATGAGGGCAGGTGGTTATTCAGCTGAGTTTTGTCTACACCTTTTAATTAAGTATATTACAATTACAAAGTTCATTGGATAGTAATCGTTAATTATATCTATTTAGCGTTCAATTGGTAGGAAATATCGAGTCTATAACAGGGCACATCATAATAAAGCTAACAAACTAATCTAAATATGTCATCAAAATCCCATTTTCCTATTTTAGCCAAACGGAGAGCCATAATCCTAATTATTAACCGTAAATCGAAGTGCTTTAAAAAAAAATAATAAAAGTATTGAAATTAGTAGATTATAATGTTATATTAATAAACGTCGCAAAAAGGTATTGGTTTTTTGCAGTAGATCGAGCATGAATTAAGTGTATAGATGCTGCATAAACAAGATTATTTGTATGTATAATTATGAGCCATTAGCTCAGTCGGTAGAGCATCTGACTTTTAATCAGAGGGTCGAAGGTTCGAGTCCTTCATGGCTCACTTTTATTTTGGAGGAATACCCAAGTCCGGCTGAAGGGATCGGTCTTGAAAACCGACAGGCGGGTTAAACCGCGCGGGGGTTCGAATCCCTCTTCCTCCGCCATAAAATTAAATATGGCCCATTGGTCAAGCGGTTAAGACACCGCCCTTTCACGGCGGTAACACGGGTTCGAATCCCGTATGGGTCATTTGAAAAATGGAACGTTATCTATATAGATAACGTTTTTTTTCTTTTGGCTGCATTAAAGTTTACCTAATGATTTCGGATCTGGCGCTGTGCGGATTTAACGGAAGTAAAGGGAGTCTCCGCGCCTTTGCTTCAATCACCACAGCAGGCTTATTAACAATAAGCTTCATTGTCGGCTATTGATAGCCAAGAAAGATGCAACCTAGTGTGTAGTTGCCGGTTGATCAAATTTACAATAGAAATTTTAGAGGACATAGAATCTCTTATATGCGAAAAAAGGGCACATTTGCTGAGTTTACCGGACATATATTCCGCTATATCATCCAAAACCCGAAGAAACTGGCTCATTATCGCGGGATAGCGGAACAAATGTCCGTGAAACTTTTAAAACCAGCCATTTAACCCCAAATAGCGGCCCGTATGTTCGCCAAACACTGTGAAAAACACTATTTGAAATTTTAGCGGACATAGAATCCCTTATAAGCGAAAAAAGGGCACATTTGTTGAGTTTACCGGACATATATTCCGCTATATCATCCAAAACCCGAAGAAACTGGCTCATTTTTGTGTAATAGCGGAATAAATGTCCGTAAAACTTTCAAAACCAGCCATTTAACCCCAAATAGCGGCCAGTATGTCCGCCAAACTCTGTGAAAAACACTATTTGAAATTTTAGCGGACATAGAATCCCTTATAAGCGAAAAAAGGGCACATTTGTTGAGTTTACCGGACATATATTCCGCTATATCATCCAAAACCCGAAGAAACTGGCTCATTTTTGTGTAATAGCGGAATAAATGTCCGTGAAACTTTCAAAACCAGCCATTTAACCCCAAATAGCGGCCAGTATGTCCGCCAAACACTGTGAAAAACACTATTTGAAATTTTAGCGGACATAGAATCCCTTATGATCGAAAGAAGGGGCTATGCAATGTGCTTGCAGGATACATTTTCCTGACCTGTGTAAGAAAGAAGGATCAATCTTAAATTTGCTGAGGAAAAAAACACTGTGGTGTAATTAAAATGAAGAGAAGAAAGAAAAACTAATTCTTTTCTTCATAAGATTAGCTTCTCTTTAGTATTTTAATATGAATCCCTTTTAGGGTTATGAATTATAGTATGAATTCCTTGTTTACTTATTAAAATATAAGTCTTTAATTTGACTCGCAACTTTATCAACTTTATTGGATACTTGTGGGATTGAGTATCCAACGAATAATGGTGAAGTGGAAAAGCGAGGAATTATTTTAACAGCAATTTTTTCATGTAATTCATAAAAGAAAAGATTATAGCTATTGCAATGCCGATTAAAGTAATTTAATACATAATGGGTAGCTGTTTGAATGTAATCGGCAAACGTTTTAATACCTTCAGAATGATTTAAAATGACATTAAATTCGAACGAGCCCATTCTTGGGTGATCTGAAATATTAAATTCAACTTCAGGTTCTTTTTTAATGATTGTTCCATCGAAATGATAGTCTTGTACATTATTCAAATAGTCAATATGCTCGAGACCAACTATTTGCATGTGGGGGTGCCGAATTGAACCTCCGGAATACGGTCCATGGTTTTTAAAGAAGAGAACGGATTTATATTTCCCACTGCTAATCATTTCTTTCCAATGTTTAATGCCAAACGTGATTAGCTGATAGAGATGTTCTTTACTGTATTCTGATAATTCAGAGTGACATACGTCTGTTTCGATAATAACAGTTTGAAAAGTATTCTCTAAGGTAGGATATTTATTTTTTAACAAAATAATCGGATAGTCTGTATCCATTATGTCTGTCAATAAATCACGTTCGCAAAATGGACAGTTAATATCCGTATTCAGTATACTATTGGGTTTGTTTGATGCGATCGATGAGTTGAATACTAAATGGGTTTTCATGGTACATCTCCTTCCTAAGCGCGATTAACGTAAAATTCCAAAAATAATCCTATTAAATAATTATAGTAGGGAATGAAAATAAATGCCAACAAAGTGTTAGAGTTTTCAATAGAGATTACTAACAAAGTACAAACGAATGGGCCTTTTATGGTAGCGTTAACATCACTTATATTGTTTTAGATGCCTGTTTTGTATTGAATTGGCACCCTTTATATTTGATCTCCATAGAATGATATTAACGTCAAAGGAAATGGAGGTATTTCAAGCGTATGCAAAATAATAATATGTTTGGAAATATTGAAAAGAAAACCGGAGTTAATATGAATGATATTATGAAATTAGCTAATTCATTGTCAACAGCAAACTTCAAAGATGAAAAAACTGTAAGACAGGTAATTAGACAAGTGAGCCAATTAGCTGGAAAGCGTGTTTCTAAAGAAAAAGAAGATATGATTGTAAAGTCAATCCTTAATAATAATATGCCTATGGATCTAAATTCATTGTCAAAAATGATCGATAAGAAATAATAATTCATATTACAAGGAAAGACCGACTTTAACGTCTGTCTTTCTTTGTTTTATACATGTTTTATAGTTTATGAAAAAAGAACCATTCTAAGCAGTTTAAATTATCAAATGCTGTTCTCTGTTGTATATACCTCGCTTAAACTAATAAATGTTGGTTAGGGTAAGGCAGCGGACAAGCTTAAGATAACATTAAGGATGTTAGTAGTCCAAGAGCTGCAATCATTCCGACAATAGGTCCGCCTTCCTCGAATGCTTCAGGCATCATTGTCGATGATACCATGGCAATAATACCTCCTGCGGCAAATGCACCGATTGAGGCAATATAAACTTCAGATGTATCCTTTAAAAAGTAAAATCCAGAAAAGGAACCAAAAGCAGCTAACAAAAAGACAAATGCCCATAAAAAGACTATTTTCTTATTGGAATATCCATCCTTTTTTAGGCCATGGGTAGAGGATAAGCCTTCTGGAAAATTGCTCAAAAATATAGCTGCTAACAGAGCCCAGCTAACAGAGCCATCTTTTAGTAAGCTGACACCTAGAATAACAGATTCGGGGATCGCATCTAAAATTGTACCGACAAAAATAGCGAGACCTGAATGTCCAACAGGGTTACTTGATGACCGTTTCCGATGATGACCACCTTTTTTAGCAATGATGAATTCGAAAGCTGTAAACAAAGTAGCACCGCTGATAAAGCCAACTACTGTTGCAGTACGACCTCCGTTCTCGATTGCATCCAATAATAATTCAAATGAAGCAGCACCTATTAATATTCCGGTGCCGTATGCCATAATAAGTGCAATTAATTTGCTTGGAAGTTTAAAATATATCCCAAAAAGTGCACCGACCAATACTGCAGAACCTGCAACACCTCCCCAAAAAATTGCTAACCACATGATAATCCCTCTCATATTTCTATAAAATTTTTATAAAGAAATATTGTAACTATTTATAAAGCTTTGTTTTTATATAGCATAGTGTTGCCCGTTTTCGAAAAAATAATAGTAGGTTTGAAGTTAAGGGTTAACTATAATAATATTATGTAAACAAGGGGTAAAACAATGAAAATTTGTGTAATGGGTGATACGCATATTCCAAAAAGAGCCAAGCATTTTCCGCAGAAATTGATTGAATATCTACAAATGGTTGATTTAATTATTCATGTGGGAGATTGGCTCAAATTGGATGTCTATGATGAGTTAGTTAAATACGCACCTGTAGAAGGTGTTTACGGAAATGTAGATGGTGACGATATTAAAAGTAAATTTCCAGCTAAGAAAATTCTACATTTAATGGATTATAAAATTGGGATTGTACACGGTCACGGTAAAGGTAAAACGACAGAAAAACGAGCTTTAGAGGCATTTCAAGAAGACGATGTGGACATAATTATTTTTGGTCATTCGCATATTCCCCTTATGAAAAAAATGGGTGATCTATTGTTATTTAATCCTGGCTCCCCAACAGATAAACGGAAACAACCGGAATATTCCTTTGGACTCATCACAATAAATGAGGAGATTACGGCTGAACATGTATTTTTTAGTAAGCTAACTTGAATAGGACGTCCTTTTCATTACATACATTTGTTTATAACGTATTAAACGAAAGGGGAGAAGGAGGATGGCATATGTAAATGAAGCGCTATTTGAGCATCGGTTTTGGCTGCAAATACTTGGAGATCATGCTCGTTTTATTCATTCGGCGCTAGCACCAAAAGAAATAGAGTATATCGAGATAGCTAAACAGCACCAAACTGTTTTTGATGACTTACTACAAACTGCTCGAACCATTCATTCTCAAGAAGAAGTGGTTCAATTGTCGAAGGTCGCAATTAAACAAGGCAATGCATTACGAAACTTTAAATTACAATTAATTCGTGAAATGTTAGTTGGAAAGGTATCGATTCATTTAACTGTCACATTTGTGAATCATATGGTGAATGAGCTTGAAGAATATATGCGGATCCTTCATTTCTTAATGGATAAAAAGCAACCACCTAAAGTACATGTACTACATCATCATTTATTATGGCTCATAGATGCTGCCGGCCACGCAGGGGCAATTAATGATCAAATGGATCAAACTGAAAAAGCTATAAAAGAAAAGAGCCATGACTTTACGATTAAATTTGAAGCTTTTTACCTGAAGGCAGTTGAAATGACAGGCTATTTAAGGGCAAACATTGATCAATTCCCGGCATTAAAGCGATTAAATAATGATACAGAAGTAGCAATTAAGATTTTTCAACAATTTTTAGCTGAGCTTGAGGAAATGGAAATGAATCATGAAATCCTTTCATCATTCACTCCGTTAATGGCAGATCATATGTATCGCGAGGAATGTTATCATTTAACAAAGGTTGCACAAGTTTCAGAACTTGAACAACCTAAATGTGATCCTACAACCCCAAGAAACGAAACATCATAAGTTAGTGCGTTAACTGTAGGGGAATTTTAATATTTTTGTCTAACGAGAATTTAGAATCATAGCTTCTATATTTGAGAATAGATTTTCCTTTATGAAAAATGTTTAGATATAATATTTTTTCCGCGGTTTTTCCTTTTGTTTCAAGATGGAACTCAAATTCTTCGTTGCAAAGAACATATTGATGGAAATGGAGACCTAATAAAGTTTGACTTGTTTTAGTTGTGCTTTCATCCTCTTTAATAAATGAAACTAATTCATTTATTGAGTGCTTTTCTAGATGGGCTTCGTTATTTGTTATAATGTTTTGGGCGGTATCAGTAATTTTTTTTACTACATTTTCTATCATTGATTTTATTTGCATCACATATCACCTCTTTACTGTCATCTGTTGAGTGTATTGTAGAAATTTATTCTGTATCTTCGTCATCTGTATGTTCGTTTCGATAATCATCAAGTGGTAATAAAGAAAGAACTTCTTTAATGATCGTGTTTACTTTTTGATTAACAACGTCTGCTCCTAATACTTTAGTGGCGGTTTGGATCATATCCATAACTTCGTCATCTAAGCCAAGAAAAGGTTTATCTTCCTCGGATTGATTATATAACTCAATAAATGTATCTAGTCCCTCTTGCATCTGATCAATGGCATCACTTAGTTTTTTATTTTCGTCACTTGTTACTCTCACAGCGTCACCTCTTTTACAATTAAAACGAGTCAGGTGCAAATGGTGATTCTATTATGTATTATTATCAAAAACACAAATGCTACTCATTGATGTGATCGTATTCCAAAAAAATAAACCACAGCTTTGCTGGGGAGTTGTGGTTTTTAGCCTTGAATTGGCAATACATAAAGTAAAATTGCAAAGAAATGAGCAATGGAGCCAGCTAACACAAATAAATGCCATACTGCATGATGAAATTTAAAGCCGCGCCACATATAAAAAATTGTACCGATTGAGTAAAGAATTCCACCTAAAACTAACCAAATAACCCCACCAGTTGGTAAAATAGAAACAAGTGGTTTCCATGCGAAGACAATTAGCCAACCCATTAGCAAGTAAATAACGGTCGATAAGTAAAGGAATCGTTTTACAAAAAATATTTTAAAAACAACACCAAGAATAGCCATACCCCAAATAACTCCAAATAATGTCCATCCAAGCCAGCCTTTGATGACAATAAATAAAAATGGAGTGTAAGTACCTGCAATAAAAAGATAAATGGATGCATGGTCCATTATTTCGAATATATCCTTAGCTTTTCCAGGTGGGAAACTATGGACTAAAGTTGAAGATACATAAAGCAACAGCATCGTGCTTCCAAATATTGAAAAGCTGATAACATGTAGTAATGTACCTTGTGAATAAGAAAAAACGATAAGCAGTACTAATGCGGCTATACTAAGTAATGCACCAATACCGTGAGTAATTGAATTTACTATTTCTTCATGTTTTGAAAAAGTGTGAGTTGTAGACATCGTACAAATTCCTTTCTTATTCAGGACTCGGAGGAACATCCTCCGTAAATTGAACTAAAGTTAAGTATAACAGATATATGTCTATGTTGGGGAAGAAATGTATGATGATTTTGCAAACGGCAGTTTTTATGAATAGTATTACCGCAGATCAAGTGTATACTCTTTAAATGATCAATTTTCTGCAACTATAAATAATAAGTGGTGATATGTTATGAATATTCAATTACGGCCTCTAGGTGATTGTGCAATTCGAATCGAATTTTCCAATATGATTGATAGTGAAACAAATAAATGGATTCGAAGGTATACTGAGAAATTGAGGGCTGAATCCATAAAAGGAATTATTGAATTTGTCCCTGCTTATACGACAATTGTTATTTATTATAATCCAAGTACAATTCTATATGAAGAATTAAAAAGTAAACTAGAAAGGATCAATACAATTCTTGATGATAACTTTTCAATTCAAGCCAACGTTTATGAGATACCAGTACTTTATGGTGGCGAGTTTGGAATGGATTTGCCTTTTGTGGCGGATCTCAATAATCTTACTGAGCAAGAAGTTATCGATATCCACAGCAAAACAGAATATTTAATATATATGATTGGATTTGTGCCAGGCTTTCCTTATCTAGGAGGAATGTCTACCAAAATTGCAGCGCCAAGACTTGAAAATCCACGGGCAAAAGTAAAAGCTGGTTCAGTGGGGATTGCAGGGAAACAAACTGGTATCTATCCGTTAGAAATACCAGGCGGATGGCGCATTATCGGTAGAACACCGCTTAAATTATTTAGTCCAACAAATTCTAGACCTGTCATTTTTTCAGCTGGCGACTATCTAAAATTCAAACCAATTGCTGAAGATGAGTATTATTCTATCGAGAGAGAAATAGAAAAAAACTGTTATCAATTGCGCTATTGGGAGAAGGAGTATGAAAAAAATGAGAATTGACTTAAATTGTGATTTGGGAGAGAGTTTTGGTACATATACGCTTGGTAATGATGAAATGGTTCTTCGCTATATAACATCGGCTAACATTGCCTGCGGATTTCATGCAGGTGACCCAACTGTTATGAGGAAAACTATTCAGCTTGCAAATCAAGCGAATGTAGCGATTGGTGCTCATCCAGGCTTACCTGATTTGGTTGGTTTCGGAAGAAGAGATATGAATATTGCAGCGGATGATGTTTTTAATTTAGTTACCTATCAAATCGGTGCTTTGGTTGCTTTAGCTAAGGTTGAAAGTTCAGAAGTTCAACATGTTAAGCCACATGGTGCATTATACAATATGGCGAACAAAAGTGCGGGTATTGCAACAGCTATTGTAAAAGCCGTCAAAAGTGTGAGCTCGAACTTACTTTTATATGCTCTATCTGGAAGTTTATTAGCTAAAATCGGAAAAGATCATGGTTTGACTGTTGTCCAGGAAGTATTTGCAGATCGCACATATCTCGGTGACGGTACATTGACCCCAAGAACAGAACCTAATTCAGTATTGCATGATACCCAACTTGTAACTGAACGAATCATTCGGATGATTAAAGATGGTAAGGTACAAGCTATTACAGGTGAAGACATAACAATTGCCGCGGATACTATTTGTGTGCATGGTGATAATGCCAATGCTTTAGAATTTGTTGAAACTTTAAATAAGGTATTAATGGAAAATCAAATTATTATGAAGTCTCCTAGTGATAGAATATGAAAAAGCGTCCTATTTTTACCGTTTTAAAGTCCGGCTTAATGACTACAATACAAGATCACGGTCGCTGGGGATTTCAACAATATGGCATTGTTGTGTCTGGTGCAATGGATCCTTTTAGCTATCAAATCGCTAATCTTTTAGTTGGAAATAATCGTAATGATTCCTGTCTTGAAATTACAATGCTCGGCCCAGTGTTAAAAGCAATGGATAACCTACTAATTGCTATTACTGGGGCTAATTTAATGCCGAAGATAAATGGAAAAAAAGTAGAAATGTGGAGAAGTCTTCGCGTTCAAAAGGATGATATTTTAACATTTGAAGGTTTGGAAAATGGAATGCGAAGTTATCTAAGTATTGATGGTGGAATCGATAGTCCGATCATTATCGGAAGCAAGTCTACATATGTAGCGGGTGGTTTAGGCAATGCTTTACAAAAAGAAGATGTTATCTATGGCGGTACAACCCAACAGCAATCACTGTTCAATCGTTCTCTAAATCCAAAGCATATTCCGAAGTATGAAAAAAACATATGTTGTCGAATTATTCTAGGGCCGCATGAACATTTGTTTACTGACGAGGGGATTACAACATTTTTGAAATCCACGTATACGTTATCAAATAAATTAGACCGCATGGGATATCGCCTTGAAGGGCCAAAGATCCAACATGTGAATACAGCGGATATTATCTCAGAGCCTGTTCCTTTTGGGGGGATCCAAGTACCGAACAATGGCCAACCAATTATTTTGATGGCAGATCATCAAACAACTGGCGGCTATTCAATGATTGCAACAATTATCTCTGTCGACATACCTAAGCTTGCTCAGGCTCAACCAGGTACTAAAATTCGTTTCAAAGAAATTGATATATTTAAAGCGCAAAAGCTATATAGAAAAATGGAGGGATTTTTTAAAGGAATATATGAAACAAATAGGTAGTGACGATATCTAAAATCAAGTTTCTCATTTATCGAGTTGCTTGATTTTTTTTATTTTTTATTATCCTATAAATACCTGCTTATTTAAATCTACCATTCTATGAAAATATTGTTACTTTCATCTGCGCATGCATCAAAGTATCATAAATACTAGAGATAAAAGTCAATAAACATAAACATGACAAAACAGCAAAGGTGTGTGTGCAGAATGATACTACGTAAAATCAAAAATTCGAGGACATCATCAAAAGTTAGTAAACTATTAATTGGAACGACATTAGCTCTATCCTTATTCGCACAAGTACCTATTTTGACTTCTGCAAATACTGATAACATAAAAGTGTATATAAATGATGAATTATTTCCATATAAAAACAAGTCTGTGATCAAAAATGATCGGACATATATACCTGTCCGTGAAATAACAGAAAGTTTAGGTGCACATGTTTGGTGGAATGGTGATTCAAGTACTGTAGGAATCTCCAAAAATGGAACAGATGTCAGTTTTATTGTAGGCTCGTCCCTTGCTCGTGTAAACGGTAATCAAGTGAAAATGGACCGATCTTTTATTATTGATGGGGTTACTCGTGTTCCGCTGCGGTTCTTAAGTGAAACATTAGGAATGGACGTTAGCTGGGATCATAAAACACGTTCAGTTTTTATTTATGAAGACGGAACGATAACTCGAAACATCCCTCAAGCAGCAACATATGTTTCTGCACCAGATTCAACAACAGTTTCCTATAAAAAGCACACCGTACAATCTGGGGATAATATTTGGAATTTGGGAATTAAATACGGTGTTCCTATGAATGAACTTTTAGAGCTAAATAATTTAACAAGTACTAGTCCACTAAGCATTGGCCAAACAGTCTTAATTCCTGTTCGAAATATTCCTGTGCAAGAAAGAAAAAGTGAGAAACATGGGGAGTATTTAGATTGGTGGACTGAAGCACAATATATGTTTTCAATTGGTAAGATAGGAACAGTTACGGATTTCGAAACAGGAATTTCATTCCAAGTCAAACGCACAATAGGTGCCAACCATGCCGATTGTGAACCATTAACAGCAAAGGATACTGAAATTGCTAAAAAAATATGGGGCGGATTTAATTGGAATGTTAGACCAGTCATTGTTGAAATAGATGGAAGAAAAATCGCGGCTTCAATGTCGTTTATGCCGCATGATGTGCAATATATTACGAATAACAATTTTGAGGGTCATTTTGATATTCATTTTAAAAATAGTACTCGCCACAAGGACGGCCTAATTGATGGAAATCATCAAACGAAAATCAAAATAGCAGCAGGTCTTAATTAATATTTATATATAGAGTGAAGAATTGGAACATAGAGAATAGGAGTTTAATAATGATGAAGAAATATGACACACCTTATTTTTGGGAAAAATTATATCATGAAGATGCAGAGCTTTGGAAAGGATTATTTCGTAACGAACCGGGGCTAAATCAAGATTCTGTTATTTTATATGTATACGCGCTTAATGCAAATACTTTTCAATATGAAAACTCATGGGTTGTTTATCCGAATACACATGCACTTATCGGGTTTTTAAAATATATTTATCTTCCAACAGTTATGATCGGATTTGTAAAAAATCAAAGTGAGTTTGACCGCTATTACAGCGACAATTTGGGAAGAGTATTAGAGCAGTATGAATCTAGTGATTATAGCCAAGATATCCCTTTTTTAAAAAGCGTCTATACGAAGCTTGATGAACTTTGGGATCAAAGCCGCAATGATTGTATCAAACAATTAAAGCGTATTGGAAAAGATCTATATCAATTTAAACCAGATGAACACATACACTTTTATTTTGATTTGTTTCAATCACCGTCTGACATGGCAAATTTTTTAGTCACGACCTATGAAACTGACAAAACTTTGAACACGGTTGAATTAGAAGATCATTTGGGTATGCCAAAGGAACAATGGCTTGCGATTTCAAATCATGTGGAAGAAAACATTTTTTATGAAAAACGATTTATAACTGTCTTAAGTAATCATTTAAGTCATAGTTTATGAGATATCAATGTGCTATCACTTGATATCTCATCGCTATCAAGTGATAGATTAATAATGATGCGAAAAAAAGCTCCCGTAAAAAGGGAGCTTTTATGTATTATAGCAGCGAGAAGAAAGATTTTAGCGTTTTTTCTGTTCTATAAAATATCTAAATATATAGTCAACAATGTCGTTTGATTTATCTTTGCGATGATTACTAATCCAGAAATTAAGTTCATGACGGTACTCTTCAATTTTTTCAAGTGATAATTCACCAATCTCCTGAACAGTCATGGCTAAAATAGGGTGATCTTTGATGATCATTATACATACCTCCAATATTAAGAACGTATGTTTTATTTTATACAAAGGAACGTATGTTTGTAAAGAGTGAATTGGGCTAAAAAGTATTTTTTTTTTTGAGGGTGGGTATAACTTGTAGTAAGCATGAGGGAGATTGTGAGTGATCATTTATGAATAATCCACTTGATATTACAAACTATTTCTTTTCAAAAAAATGGTTAACCATTATGGATGAGGTAACATTTTTTACAAAAAAAAGTAGACTAGTTTGGTATCGCGGGCAAAATAACAATGGTTGTGAGGGAAATCGGTTTCCCTTATTATCTGGACTGTTCAGACAAAATCTTTCAGTCGACAAGATACTAGAGTGGGAAGAAATAAGCTATAAAAGATTTTTTGAAAATGGGTATGAGCTACATAAAACTGAAAATCAATGGGACTTGCTGTATTTAATGCAGCAGTACGGTGTAAAGACCAGATTATTAGATTGGTCAGAATCGTTTGCGGTTGCTTTATATTTTGCTACAAAAGATTGGGATGAGGTATATCCGTGTAGTGTATGGTTAATCGATCCATTTCAGTTAAATAAGTTATTCCATAATATTGATGAGTTGAAAAGTATGCCTAAAGATGGTTCATTTATCGAGCAGCGTCCGAATTTTCATATGTCGATGGCGCTAAGTCCAACGATGAATACATACCGTAGCATGTTTCAAAAAGGTTTTTTTACACTTCAAGGAAATACTAAGCTAGGATTAGAAGAGGAAAATGACCAAATATTATTCAATGAGAAAGTATTAAAGCATATTCAAATAACACCAGACCTAAAAAATGATATTATCATGTTTCTAGAACTAAGTGGGATTAATCATTTTACACTGTTTCCTGATTTAGGTGGATTAGCAAATTATGTAAACCATTGGACAACAGCAGATTTAAATAAACAGAAAAATTATCATGAAAATATCCTTAATGATGCAAAGTTAATTAGAAGTACGGAAATTGGTGAAAGAAGTTGGAGTGAAGACGAAAGTATGTACTCGTAATATCAACAAAAGCACTCTCTTGTTAATGGAGTAGTGTTTTTTTGTTTTAGTAGATAGCAGCAGTAAAAAGTCGGTGAAGAGGAAACGCCAGCAAAAAGTGCAAGCGAAAGCTCTTCATAAGCACGATGAAGAGGAAACATCAATAAAAAGTGCAAGCAAAAGCTCTTCATAAGCACGATGAAGAGGAAACATCAATAAAAAGTGCAAGCAAAAGCTCTTCATAAGCACGATGAAGAGGAAACATCAATAAAAAGTCCAAGCAAAAGCTCTTCATAAGCCGTAAGAAGAGGAAGCAACAGCAAAAAGGGCAAGCGAAAACTCTTCATAGAGCCGATGAAGAGGAACCTGCAGCAAAAAGTGCAAGCAAAAGCTCTTCATAAGCACGATGAAGAGGAAACGCCAATAAAAAGTGCAAGCAAAAGCTCTTCATAAGCCGTATGAAGAGGAAACATCAATAAAAAGTGCAAGCGAAAACTCTTCATAAGCACGATGAAGAGGAACCTGCAGCAAAAAGTGCAAGCAAAAGCTCTTCATAAGCACGATGAAGAGGAAACGCCAATAAAAAGTGCAAGCAGAAGCTCTTCATAAGCCGTATGAAGAGGAAACACCGGCAAAAAGTGCAAGCGAAAGCTCTTCATAGAGCGTATGAAGAGGGACCAACAGCAAAAAACGCACCCGTTTCCTTTTCATCAAACCATGAAACAAGGAACTATCACAATAACCCCACTTCAAAGCTAATCAATCAAAGCAATAGAGTATAAAATACCCCCTATTCCAACCCCTAAAACATAGTAAATGGGTACCATTTAAAATTTCCATGCTTTTGTTTTTGCTAGCACTAATGGTATTCTTTTAGTACATGTCAATGTAAACTAGTTGAGTTGACCAAATTTGTTCTTAATACAAAAGATTCTAGGGGGATATAGATGAAAAGAGTTGGAGTTTTTTGCGGATCTCGTGACGGACTAAATCCACTGTACAAAGAAATGGCTGTACAACTAGGACAAAAGCTTGTTGAAAATAAGCTTTCGCTTGTTTATGGCGGATCCTCCACAGGGCTAATGGGTGCGGTTGCTGATAAAGTTGTGGAAATGAATGGGGAGGCGATCGGCGTACTTCCTACAATACTTTCTAAACGGGAAATTGCTCATTCCAAACTTACTGATTTACGAATTGTAAACTCAATGCCAGAACGTAAAGCACAAATGTATGATCTATCCGATGCTTTTATTGTTATGCCAGGAGGAATCGGAACGATGGAAGAATTTTTTGAAATATTTACATTACATTCAATTGGTGAACATTCAAAGCCAGTAGGCATTCTTAATGTTGGCCAATATTTTGATCCCCTTATCGATTTATTAGATCATATGGTAGAGCAAGAATTTCTTTTGAAAAAGACGAGAGATGTGATTTTTTCTGAAGAAGATCCTGAACAACTTATAAATGTATTATTAAGTAAAAGTGTATAGGAGAAATAAAAACATGAAGGTAGATAAAAAAGGTGAATGGCTCGAGGTTGAAATTCCGACAGAATGGGATGGTATAAGTATAGATTCCATTTTAAAAGATAGATGGCGGGGTCCAAAAAAGTTACTGCATCAAATGAGAATGGAAAAAAGAGTTCAGGTTAACGGGAAGATTAATACGCAATGGACTAGTCCTCTTCATAAAAGGGATCGATTACAGCTACGGTTGTTTATTGACGAAGAATATGGTGTAGAACCAGAATATTTGCCGCTATCTGTAATGTACGAAGATGATCATTTGCTTATTGTTGACAAACCAGCAGGGATGGATACACATCCTAATGATCATAACGGCGGCACATTAGCAAATGCAGTTGCGTTCCATTTCCAGATGAACGGACTAAAAACTAAGGTTCGTCATATTCATCGCCTCGACCGTGATACAACAGGTGGCGTCGTCTTTGCAAAACATGCATTAGCAGGTGCGATACTCGATCAAATGCTCGAAAAAAGACTGATTAAACGAACGTATATTGCATTTACACATGGCAAATTGAATCAAAAAAAAGGAAGTATTCAGGAAAAGATTGGCCGGGACCGCCACCACCCTTCAAGAAGAAGAGTTTCGCCAACGGGAGAAACGGCGATTACTCATTTCGAAAGAGTGCAAATCTATTCAAATCCTCCCATGTCCTTAGTGAGATTAAAATTAGAAACAGGCAGAACCCATCAAATCCGTGTACACCTTAGCCATTTAGGTTTCCCGATCGTAGGAGACTCTTTATATGGAGGGCAAAAGGAGGGAATTTCTAGACAAGCACTGCATGCTGAAAATGTCTCGCTAATCCATCCCTTTACAAACGAAGAAATTTCAGTTGCAATTCCATGGCCAGATGATATTTTACGTCTAGAAAAAGGGGTCATACATAAAAAATAATACATTTTTTAATCATGTAACGGTAAAAATAATACTACCGTCTAGTAATTTTTGTGATTTTTAGAGCAGAGGGGGCATTTTAATGGGACATGACAAAGATGAAAACATAAAGCTTAGCTACGAGTCTGATGGAATAATGGGCCAAGAAGACAACGGAAAAGACAAACAGGCTCCTAAGAAAGATGCTGAATTTGCTGAAGAGTTCTTTTTTAATACTACTCAAAACAGTGAATAAATGGTTAGAAACCTTTGTATAAATATCAAAGGTTTCTTTTTTTTATGTTATAATAAAACGATTATTTAATATAAGGAAGTGGGCAAAATGGAACTTGAGAAAAAAAGCTGGCAGATAAAAGCTGTACAGCTTGGGTATGTGCTTGGACTTTCCTTAATTATTGCTGCAATTATTTACTTTTTTGCTTCTAACTGGCCTGGATTAGCGCAGGGGTATAAAGTAACATTAAGTATAAGTCTCATGATCTTTTTTTATGGAATGTCGTTTTTAATTACGAGAATATTTAAAAAGCAGCCCTTTTTAAGTTCACTATTTCTTTTCTTAGGCTGTTTATCATTTGGAATCGGAATCGCTTTAATCGGTCAAATTTATAATTCGCATGCCGATAGTTTTATGATGTTTATTATTTGGGCCATCCCTTCTGTAATATTGGCCATTATTACAAAATATCAACCTTTTTATGTACTGTCGTTTATATTATTCCATTTATCTGTCTGGTTTTACTTGTTTCCATCCTCAAGCTTTCAATTTGTTCCGGAGCTACAATTAAAGGTTATTTTTCTCTGCTTAGCTTTTATTAATGGTTTGCTTTATGCTGCAATTGAACGACGGCTGTTAAGTTCAAAACCTGTTCAGTTGTTAAGTTTCATTGTAATGCACGGTATTATGTTAGCATTGACTATAGATGAACTATTTGCCCCATTTAATATTTTTAGTAGCTTTTTGTATGTTGTGATTTTATTTTTGTTTTACATGTACTATGGAAAATATCCAGTCCATAAAGGATATACCCTATTACTAAGCCTAGCTGCTGTTGCTTTTTTTACAATAAAATTTATCGAATTTTTGATTTTTATGGGATCCGAATACATTTTTTTATTCACTATGTTACTGCCATTTGTGATTGTTGCAATAGTGATTTGGGGTTTAAGAAAATGGAAAGGTAATAAAGTATCTGAAAATCATTTTGATTTTAGAAGGATCATCATCGGCCTGACTACTGCGATCGCTTCTATTATTGCAAGTAGCTCCATTTATGGGGTAACGTTTTTAATGACACATAATTTTTCTTTTCCGTTTTTTGTTGTCATGGGGATCCTCTTAATCGTAATTGCGTTGCTAAGGGTACAATGGGATTCTATTATCAGGTATACCTTTTTATTAACAGGCTATTTCGTTGGGATTCCAGCTGCAATTGGAGCAAATGTTTGGATGGCGACGATTTTTTGTTTGTTTTTAAGCTTAGCTTTATGGAAGATTAATAATACTATAATTCGTTATTTTATCTACTTGGGAATTATGGTTGTAATAGTAAGTACTGTTGCTGAGGTTAATTATTCAAAAGAGCTTGTGGTCTGGACAGTGATTATTCTAAACGGGCTTGTTTATCTTGGATCCATTTTGGCAAGAAATCAGCATTTTAGACAGAAGCTTAATGTTAACAGCGTGTTTTACGGGATGTTAGCCTTTTTTGTACTAACATTCTTAAACGAAAATCATGCGATAATGTATTATTTGATTAATAGCTTATATTTCATTTTAACTACATTATTGCTTATCTATTTCATGCGCCATACAGAAACAATCTTTTTTAGATTAATGCTTGCCTTCTGGTTTGCATTTCTTATTTATAAATATTACGACTTAGTTTGGGGATTATTGCATAAGTCGTTTACATTCCTGTTAACTGGTATGCTTATCTTGTTTATAGCAAGATGGCTTGATAACTCCAATGAACAACTTGCTGAAAAGCTTAAATACTCCCGGAAGGTAAGTATTATCATGGTTATTGTTTTTCAGGTCATTGTAGTTGGAATTCAAATCGGTACAAGTGAAAGGCTATTAGCAAATGGTCAATTAATAAAATTAGAGCTAGCACCTGTAGATCCTAGATCAATGTTACAAGGGGATTATCTAACCTTACGCTATTCCATTTCTTCACTTGATCTGAATGATGAGGATTTACCTTGGAGACAACGTATCCGTGTTGGATTAGTTAGGAATGCTCAAGGGGTTTATGAATATAGTGGCGACTATATCGTGGGTACAGATATACCAGCTGATCGAATAGATCAAGCGGATGTTTGGATAACTGGTATTCTTAAGGGCTATGAGAACATTGAATATGGTATAGAAAATTACTTTGTACCTGAGGGAACAGGGCTTGAATTGCAAGAAAAGGTACACTACGCTTTTGTTAGAGTTGCCACGAATGGAGATTCGTTACTTGTCAAACTGACAGAAGAATAGATGTAAGAAAACTAAAATTATATAGTATAGCAATACTCCATTATAGAAAACATAGTAATGACCTATAAACTAAAAAGGAGTATGCATATGGATATTAAAAGAGCGAAACAAATCATCTCATCTCCAAACGAAATAACGGTTACATATAATGGAGTATCAGTTTGGTTAAAACAAGCAAATGAAACAGACCAATCTGTTAGCGTTCATACAAGAGATAATCCAGATGAAGTAATGGAAGTTCCTGCTGCAGAATTAAATGAAAACGAGTAAGGGAGCATAATTATGCTCCCTTATTTTTTAATTAATTCTTTTAAAATTGTTATGGCTTCACTCATCTTTGTCACTTTATAATCGGCTTTAAGATGAGAACCTATTTCATGTGCATCAATACTAATTGTCTTACATCCAAGTTCATTAGCTGGTTGGATCTCATTAATCCAGTTATCACCTACACTAAGCATTTCATGATAATCAGCGGTAAACCATTCTTTAATTTCGTTAAACCAGCTTTTTGTATGAACAGGCTTCTTTCCCTCAAATATTTTTTTATGGAAGTACTGACTTAATCCAAGCTTCGCAAGGATCGCTTCGCTGTCAGTCTCAGGGCTGTTCGTGAATAGTACTAAGTTAATATCTGTATATAAATCTTCAAGCAGCTCTTTTAATCCAGGGATTGGCGTCATTTGAAACGCATCACTCATCATATATTCTCTCGTTTCTAAAAACGCTTCACGCCCTTGTTTTGAATCTAATTTATAATGATAGGCAATGGAGGAAGGTACCCACCATAAATCTCCGACACTAATCATACTCGTTAGATCAAGTTGTACTTTTTGCGGATAATATTGTTTAATGGTTTCATCCGGGACAACGGTTCCATCCCATTTAAAAGCGGCGGTAATTTCTTGGTTTTCATGAACTAAAATTAAATCGCGCTGAACATCATAAATTCGGCCAATTTGTAACGGATGCTGTCCGTTTAGAGAGGCAGAATAGTCTGTCATAAAGTCGTTTTGTAAGTCGATTGGTAACTTTTGCGCCATTTTTTTTGCAAAATAATCAAAATGGTGTGTATCCTCATATAATGTTCCATCTAAATCAAAAATGATTGTACTAACTTCGTTTAATGACATAGTGTACTCCTTTTATCTAGTAATTTGATCTCTATACTATCAAATCAGCAGATATAATGGCAAAATAAAAGAGCTGTGTATGGCATACACAGCCCTATTCCCCGTCAAACTACAGTTAAATCTTCTCTTCTAATCGTATCAAAAATATCTTCGATCTCGTCAACAGTCAGACTTCTAAGCCGGTTTTTTTCTCGGCCAACAAAAAAGAAAATCCCTGGAATATTCATTCGATGTTTCCAATGATCTTTTTCACTTTCATAAAGACTTTCGTTACACATTATAATAATAGAATCATGGTTCATTGATAGTGGTTTAAGTGAGCTGCCAACTACGTTAACCATTTCATCGTATTTACCGTTTATCGTTTTTATATAAGGTGGCTGATTTGGCTTACAAATAATAATATTCATTTTAAGCTCCTTATTTTATTCTCCCTTCATTTTAACATGATTATAAAAATAAAATAGTATAAAAGTTTGGAAATAGTATACCAGCTAGATCGTATTAGTTTTATAGGATTCATAAGCTATGCTATGATGGTAAAGAATGAACATTTTTCCATTATAAGGAGGATTTTGATGAATATCAACCACATATCTGACACAACGACATTGCACAATGGTGTTAAAATGCCTTGGCTGGGACTGGGAGTTTATAAGGTTGAAGATGGTGCAGAAGTTCAAAGCTCTGTAATGACTGCAATTGAGCTTGGTTATAGAAGTATTGATACCGCTGCTTTATATAAAAATGAAGAAGGTGTAGGTCAAGCTGTAAAAAATTCTGGAATTCCAAGAGAAGAATTGTTTATAACTTCCAAAGTGTGGAATGATGCGCAGGGATATGAATCAACTTTAGAAGCATTTGAAGAAAGTCGAAAAAAATTAGCTTTAGACTATCTTGATTTATTTTTAATTCATTGGCCGGTAAAAGGCAAATATATAGATACTTGGCGTGCACTTGAAAAGCTTTATAATGATGGATTTATCAAAGCAATAGGCGTCAGCAATTTCCAGGTCCATCATTTAAAAGATCTTATGACCAATAGTGAAATCAAACCTATGGTAAATCAAGTTGAGTATCATCCTCGCTTAACGCAAAAAGAAGTTCTATCATTCTGCAAAGAAAATAGTATTCAAACAGAAGCGTGGGGACCTTTAATGAGAGGCAAAATCCTTGACCACCCTATTATAGTGGAACTAGCGGAAAAATATAGTAAAACCCCAGCGCAAATTGTACTTCGTTGGGATTTAGAGCAGGGTGTGGTAACTATACCTAAATCAGTAAAAAGAGAAAGAATACAAGAAAATGCAAACATTTTCGACTTTAAGTTATCTCAAGAAGATGTGAAGCGTATTGATTCATTAAATAAAAACGAACGTACTGGCCCAGATCCAGATAATTTTTCATTTTAAGCTTTTATATGTACAAAGAGACTGTCTTAGAATCAGAGAGACAGTCTTTCGTTTGTTCATGACATATTTTTATAGTAAAAGCATGCCAAGTCCATATAAAACGGGAATACATATAGATGCTAATAATGTTGAGATTAACACCCCTGTTGATGCAAAATAACGGTCACCACCATATCTTTGAGCATAAATGGACGTGGTCGGTGCAGACGGTGTAGCCGTAATTAATATAGCGACTAGTACAAGTCCAGATGGAATAGTCGTGAATAATAATGGAAATAACAATAACGGATTAATCAGACACTTACATACGGAGCTAATCCATAAATATTTATTTTTCAATAGCGAACCAATCTCTTTAATTTTCAGATTTGCTAATAAACAACCAATAAAAAGCATTGATAAGGGAATGGTTATCTCTCCAACCATTTTAAACATGTTAAGTAAAGGTATTGGCCAACCACCGGGAACAATGAAGATAAGAGATCCAACGCAGGTTGAAATTATGCCTGGGTTAAGGAATAGTTCTTTCCAATTGATACTACCTGCTGATTTTGATATTAAATAAATTCCATAGCTCCAAATTAATAATAAATAAGGAAAATTAAAAAATGCTGCATATAATATGCCTTTTTCACCAAATAAAATATAACAAATACCATAACCAATAAAACCTTGATTACCAAAAATGATTAGGGATTGAAATACACCATTCCGATTGGAAGAAAGACTACATTTCGTTGCTAAAAGGTAAGCTAATATACTGGCTAAGCACAACGCCCCTGATGATAATAGAATTAACCAATAGAATTCCGATAGGATAGTTGATGTAAAGGGAATATCCATAGAAAATAATATTAAACAAGGCAGTGTGACATATAATAAAAGATTCGAAAACACAATGTCTGCTGATGGTTGAAAAAGATTTATTTTTTTACATACAAACCCAATCACACCAATACCATATAGGACTAAAAGTTCTTGAAATAAAAGAATCATCTCCTTCATGATTTCCACCCCTTAACACTAAAATATGGATTGACATGCATAGGAGTGCTTTATCACTTGAAAGGAGTTTTATAATGAATTTTAAAAATCAAGTTGTAGTGATTACCGGTTCTGGAAGTGGAATTGGCGCAGGACTAGCAGAGTCATATGCTGATAAAGGGGCAAAGGTTGTTATCGCTGATATACATAAACAAAACGGTTATGAAATTAAAAAGAGGATTGAAGGCAATGGTGGTTATGCAACTTTTATCGAAACAGATGTACGAAAACCTGATCATATTTCCTATTTGATCGAACAAACTGTCGGTATATATGGTCAATTGAATATCCTTATTAATAATGCTGGCGTTTCTATTTGGAAATCACCTTATGAATTAACGATTGATGAGTGGGATGATATCATCAATACTAATTTGCGCAGTGTGTTTCTTTGTACAAGGGAAGCTGCCAAATATATGAAAACAAATGCTAATGGAGGATCGGTAGTTAATCTTGCATCGACAAGAGCATTTATGTCTGAACCGAATTCTGAGGCATATGCGGCAACTAAAGGTGGCATTATTGCCTTAACACATGCCCTTGCTCTTTCACTTAGCAAAGATAAAATTCGAGTTAATTCGATAAGCCCGGGATGGATTGAAACTGGGGATTATTCACAATTGCGTGAAATTGATCATGTGCAGCATCCAGCACAACGTGTCGGCACACCTAAGGATATTGCTAGGGCATGTTTTTATTTGACAGATCCAGAAAATGACTTTGTAACAGCCGAAAATATAATCGTAGATGGCGGAATAACACGTAAGATGTATTATGAGGAATAAATAAAAAAATAAATTTGTTATTTATGGATAAGAACGCCATTTTTTTCACAACATAAAATAAATAAAAGTATGATGAGGTGAAAAAGATGGGTTTACTCAATTCGTTTATGGAATGGAACTCAGCTCGTTACGAGAAGAAAATAGCTAAAATGGAGGCGAAAGGAATTTGCCCTGATTGCTATGGAAGGGGTATAAACTCTGCAGCCTTTAATGAATTTGTTTTTACGAATAGCTACGAGTGTCCTGGATGTAACGGAAGTGGACATTTCTCTGACTGGGCTGGTATTAATGAATTTAATCAAGAATAATTAATTATATAGGTATTTGCACAAACCCAAATCCTCTCTATTCGTATACTAATAAAACGACAAGAGAGGAGGGTATTTGTTTGTTTTCATCGCTAACAACAAATTATAATTCTATTGCTGAAACATCACGCAGAAATCCTATTATTATTGAGGGCACTTCAGCCAAATGGAATAATGCCAAAGAAGTAAGCGTTAAAGTTAATCCAGTAAAACATGGCAATTGGGTATGGTTTAAATCAGCCATTCAAAGTAATAATTATGGTGTCGAGCCGCCGTTTGATGGAATGATTTCTAGAAAAATTGAAATTCCCTCGATCGATTCTTCGGTTAATTTTGAGTTACAGCTAAAACTTTACGATCCTGATGGTATCATTAAATACGCAAGAGCAATTGTTAACGATAATATTATTCTAAATATGGGTGATTGGAAATTAAAAAAAGAAATGATAGGTGAAGTGCAAAATCTACAACCAGGTTCTAACTATATTTTGCTTGAATTTAAAATGAAAAAGAAATATCCATTAACAAAAGTTCTGTTAGGGACGCTTAAACAAACTGCTGTATCAGCATGCATTTTAGGTTTTCCACTTTAATTACTACTTACTAGTGAAGTCGAACAACTTATTGCTAAATTGCTTTTGCAGGTAGCGTATGCATATGTTTCTTTTTAAATTCAATTAAAAAAGTGTCATAAATTTCAATGCGCCTATTGACTTCTGTGAAATTAATTGTTAAAGTATATAAAGTAAGTGATATCAAATATGAATTTCATACAAAACCGGCGAGAATCGCGCAGATTTATTTCTGTGAGGAAAGTCCGTGCTCGCACAGGCTGAGATGCCTGTAGTGATCGTGCCTAGCGAAACCGTAAGCTAGGGCAGCCTAGTAAAATCTAGGTTGACGGCAGGGAAAATACCTAAGTCCTTCATGGATATGGTATGACTACCTTGAAAGTGCCACAGTGACGGAGCTCTAATGGAAACATTAGAGGTGGAACGAGGTAAACCCCACGAGCGAGAAACCCAAATTTGGTAGGGGAAGTGTCCAGACGGAATTGAACGAAAGGACACCATAACTTTAACAGTTATGAGATAGATGATTCTCCATGGAGTGCGAGAAATTTTTTCGTTTGCAGCACAACATGAACAGAACACGGCTTACAAGGTTTTGTATGAAACCTGAATATATGAGATAAGGTGATTCTTATCTCAAATACATATTTATTAAAAAAATTAACGCACTGGATATCCAGTGTGTTTTTTCATTGATTTGTCCAGCAAGCAACGACACCATAGTAAAAATGAATTTTGAGAATCAAAAGAATATTCGACGGTCGATAAGGGTAAACGTTGCGTCCAAGCGAGAGTTTGTTCGTTGTTTAAAGGAAAAATGTAGAGAAAATCGCAGTCACAAAGCGAGACAAACTCTCATCATCAACCGGATGAAGAGAAAACTCAGCAAAAAAGTAATGTAAACATGAGATAATTTTAAGCAAGTTCAGTAATACACTATCATAAGTAGGAAAGATCGCCCATATAAATGAACAAACTAACTAACTTGTTGCATAGAAGGGAGATCTTTTATTGAAGAACATAGTAATTGATTCAGATGAAATTGCGAACTTCTTTTACGAAAGATTAATTGATTCTGGATACATTCCAACTGAAGAAGAAACATTGGTAATCGCAGATATTACCTTTGATTATTTATTAAGTATTGGATTAATTGAGGAATTAGATGGTGACCAAGAATAATCGTAGTTTGATAAGCATCCACTGCAAGGATGCTTATTCATTTTTAGCCATTTTACACGAAACAACAACGTACTGAATGATTTCATTTCTAAAGTGGACAACCTAACTACTTAATCGCCTTAAATACACGATGACCCAATACAGATTGGTATTTAAGGATGAGCAGCTCATGATCGGCCCAAATATTATAAATATCTGTATCAACTTGTTCTGAGGGTTCAAAGATAGGCATTGAGGTTTCAAGCAATTCATTTTGATATACTAAGTGTTCGCTTGCTTTACCTGAAAACAATATTTCAATTGGATTAAAACCAGCTTGTTCTATTGCAACCATCCATTGTTGCTCTGTTAAAATTTGATTCATGCCATAAAGATTTTGGATACTTTGTTTATCTTCGTTATTCAATACGTCCTCAGCGGTCATTTCTAAAGCTAACAGGGTTCCTCCATCCTTCAATACACGTTGATATTCTTTAAGTGAACGGTATATATCTGTAAAAGCTGTGACGGATTCAGTAATGACCACATCAAATGTTTGATCAGGAAATGGTAAATTTTCAGCGTTGGCTCTTTTCAAAATAATCGGAAGGTTCGCTTCCTTGAATCGTCTTTGAGCTTTCTTAACCATTTCCGGGTGTATGTCTATTGCTGTTACTTGACAGCCATATTCGCTTACAAGATAGGCTGCTGTTAAGCCTGTTCCGCAGCCTACATCCAAAATATGATCATCTTTTCTAAGCCTGCTTGCCTTTACTATTTTCTTCGTTAGTTCTAAGCCACCAGGATGAGCATTACCAACCCCCATGTACGCTAAGAAATCAAGATAGGTGAAAGATCTCATCTTTTAACTCCTTCCTTTTAGAATAATCCAGTTAACTATTAATTGCTTTCAATCGCAATCGAGCGCCCGGTTGGTTGTTGTTTTTTTATAAAGACTTTTAATAAACCGTTTTTCATTTTTGCTTGGATAGATTCTTCTTGTATTGGATGAGGAAAACCAAGTATTCGTTCGATGTGACTTGAAGGATCTTTACTGGTCATGGCAGTTATTTTTAATTGCTGATTGATTAATTCAACTTTTATATCTTCTTTTGCATAACCTGGCAGGCTTGCTACAACAATATAGTGCGTAGTAGTTTCATTTATTTTAATAGGCATGGTCCGATGAAACATGTTTTTTAAATCGAAGTTATTAAAATTTAGTTGACTAAAATTAAAATGACCAAAGGTATCATCTAAAAAACGCTCAGTAGATTTTATAAATTGTTTAAAGTTTTGTTGGTTTATTAAGTTACGTTTGGGGTTTCTATTTTGATCCACGTCTAATCGCCACCTTAATAAAGGTTCTTTTATTACTTTATGTATAAAGGAAAAAGGTGGATAGGTATCGGCCTAAATAGCTCGATAATAAAATGCCAAAATTATTGTTAAAAATAGTGGAAGATGTCATAAATAGCTAAGTCTAACACAAACTATAAAAGTCAATAAAAAGGAGGCATGATTATGAAAAGTAATAATCAAAATCAAAGTAATAAAATAGCTGAAAAAATTTATGATCCAAGCTTTTATACTAGTAATAATGAAGTTGAGAAAGGGCTCGCTATAACCCATGAGCAGGCAAGTGATTCGCTTGTAGAGGGAACAATCGATGGAAAAATCGAAGATGTAAATGGAAAAAATTTAGATATACCAAGAGAAGGATACCCTAAATAAGCAAATATAAAGCAGCCTCTGGTACTTGAAAGAAACATTCATGAACCAGAGGAGCTCATTTTAGGAATTAATTCTATAATGTAACAGCAGCGCTAATTGATTCCATAATCGACATCACTGCCATTTAATTGTAGATCCGAATTCTCTCCTGGCGCAAATGTAACATTGAGTAAATTCTCCGTTCCCTGTAGGTCGGGAAATACCTCTATATAATCATCATATTTCTTGTTGCTTGGTGTTGTTTCGTTTAGTGTGTTTTTACTTTGACTCATAAAATATTACCCCCTCCTTTTAAAGTTGCCATAGAATGAGCAAAACTATTCAAACTAATTTTCACATAAAGCCATAAAGTCAGGCCCATAATACATGTAAAGAGATACTTTTCTTTTTGGGGGGACAAAATTGCCGTACTTTTCGATTAATGGGGAAATGAACATGTATTTTGAGGAACATGGAATAGGGGACCCGATCGTTTTTATTCATCCACCTGCCATGGGCTCGATAACATTTAAAAAACAAAAAAGCTTATCAGAAAAATATAAAGTGATTTTATACGATATTAGAGGGAATGGCCGAAGTGAATTCTCAAACGAAGATATTACGATAACGCTTTTAGCACATGATTTAAAGGCGTTAGTAGATCATCTAAATCTAAAGAATGTAATATTATGTGCCTACTCGTACGGTGGGGCTATCGCGCTTGAATTCGCCTTGCTGTATCCTGATCATGTTAAAGGTATCATTCTGTGCGGGGGATTTTCAGAAGTGAGCAGTTTTCGATTGCAGCAGCAATTTAAGATAGGGATTTTTATTGCCCAAGTGCGAGGAATTAAATTATTAGCAAAAGCTTTAGCTACAAGCCATACTCAAGAGAAACCATTCCAAAGGGAACTTCAAAATTATATTGAAATGGTAAATCCAAGGATTCTGTATCAAATGTATAAGGAAGGCCTTTATTATAATTGTACTGTTCGTCTTTCTCAAATAAAGATACCGCTTTTGCTAATTTATGGCTCAAGGGATCATTATATCCATGGTTATCAAACATTATTTAAAAATAATATATCGCAAACAGATGTTATTTATATTTCCAAAGCTAAACATCAAATTCCAACTAAGTTTTATCAAGAATACAATACCGTTATAGACAAATTCGTCCAATCGATATAGGTCATCTACAGATGCATTGATATTGTTACAAAAATCGAGTCAGTTGTGATAACTAAAAGCTCTTCTTGTCAAATATTGCGCTTTCCCGAGAAATAAAAATAGAAACTAGACATTAGGAGGTTAATGAAATGGCCACAGATAAACAACAAAAGTACGAAGCAACCGTTGCTCCGGGAATAGACGATCATGAAGAACTGGGCCAAAAAGCTTCAAACAAAGATATTGCCCAGCATAATACAACTAAAGTAACAACGCTATCATACGATGAGACTGACCCAAGTTAAGGTCTCTTCTGCTTAAAACATTACAAAAAAGGATAACCAATATTGGTTATCCTTTTCGGATTGATATAGAATAAAACTCTTTACCCAAGCGTCCTCTTACCAATGAGGCTTGTGTGTCTCTACTACTATACGCCATTAAACCTTTGAACTCTGCCCAATGACAAGTACGATGTAGTAGGGCAGAGATATATTGTTCGGAATCTACTTGCTTTCTTCTTCAGCGTTTATTTCAAACTTTGAGCCTCCGATTGTTAAATAGCTATAAACTTCGATGTCTGGTTTTGTTTTTTTCATGCCTTGGATGTAGGGTGTAACTAAATCTTTAAAGTCTTCTTTAACACCTTCTTCTGCTTGGCCATAAACATACATCTTTTTTTCGTCAAATAAAAACGTTAAAAAACCAATAGGTTTATTATTTTGATCGACGATATTTAGTAGCTGGCTTTCATTTTTCATAACCTCAGGAGAAAAATAAATTTGCATTGTAAACCTCCACCTTTTTACTCAGTTTTTAATTCAAGGCGTTTAAATACTGAACCGCCCATTTGTTTCTGAGGATTTTCATTTTTAACGTGAATCAAAATTAAACATAACAAGCCAACTAGTAATGTTAAGCTCGCGGTTGATAGAAACATACCCGTTCGAGACCATTCCATTAACCACCCATATATTGGCGGCCCAATAGCCACTCCCAAAAAACGTACTGATCCATAGAGTGAGGTCACAAAACCTCTTCGTGCTGCTTTTACAGAACCAGTAATAAAACTATTAATGCAAGGAAGAACTAACCCGGTTCCGATGCTTGAAATGACAAGTATAGCTATAAAAGGTACTAATTTATCGAAGAATACAAGTGTTGCAAATGAAACTGTCATTAGGAGAAAACCAATGATAATTAAGTTTTTCATAAGTTTCATATGTTTTCCAATTTTACTACCTGTTATATACGATGTAATTGTCATAAAAAGCAAAGGGATAGCAAGTATACTACCTTTTAATACACCATCGGTATTATATGTTTTTTCAAGTACATCAGATATATAAAACAAAATACCGAACAATGTAAATAAGCAAGTGGCACCAGCTAAATAAGCGGTAAATAACCATCTTCCTTCTTGTTTAAAAACTGAAAACAGTCCTGCTGCATATTGTTTAACTGGAGGTGGTTCTTTTTTCTTCTTCTTTTCATGAACAAAAAATAAAGTGAGTAAAACCGATATAAGACAAAAAGCTGGAAATGCAAAGAAAGCTGCATACCATACAAGTAATGCGAGCAATGAACCAATGATAGGAGAGACAACTTTTCCAAATCCGTTCGACGCCTCTACGAGTCCAAGAACTTTACTTTGTTGGCCACCTTTAAATAGATCTCCTGTCAATGCCATTGCAATCGGGGCTGTACCTGCTGCACCTATGCCTTGTAAAACACGGCCAGCTAATACCCACATATAAGCGTTATCAAACCAAGCGGCAGCAGATCCTGCAATAATTCCACCTGTTCCATATGCGATTAAAGACGGAATTATAATCGCTTTTCGGGTAAATCTGTCTGAAAGATAGCCCAATACTGGAATTGAAATAGCGGCAGCTACCGAGAAAGCTGTGATAACGAGACTTACTTGAAACTGGGAAATGTCAAGCTCGTTTTTCATTTTAGGCAAGATTGGAATTAGCATAGAGTTTCCTAATACCAGGATTAGTGGTATGGATCCAATTGCTAATATAGTTAAAAATGATTGGTTTTGTTTGGCCAAGTTTAGTACAACTCCTTTTACAGCTTTTCATGACTTTTATATTGTTAGAAATTGTCCTCATAACTATTCAAAAATGGGCCTAGTTTTTTGACCTACAGTTGCACTCTTTATATTTTGTGTGAATAATCTAGTTTTGAAAGCAAAGGAGGCGTTTATCCTAATGGACTTTCTAACATTACCAACCAGAACAACAGGGAATCGAAAGTTTGGAATTACATCTGTGACTGATTTTGGTATTCCAATAGGGGAATTAAAACATTTATTAGAGGATTATCATCGCTATATTGATATAGCAAAACTTGGTGTGGGATCTGCCTATGTTACCCCAAATCTCCAAGAAAAAATTAATCTGTATAAAAGTTTCAACATAAAGGTGTATTGTGGTGGAACCTTGTTCGAAAAATGTTATTTACAAGGAACGCTAAAAAAATACACACAATCTTTAAGAGAGCTTGGAGTAAATTGGATCGAAGTTTCAAATGGTACCCTTGATATTCCTTTAGAAGAAAGAATTAGTTTAGTAGAGGAATTAAAGGAAGACTTTTATGTATTAGGTGAAGTTGGTTCAAAGGATAGTGATAAAGATTTATCAATCCGGAGTTGGACTGAAGAAATCACTGCATTGTTAGACGCTGGCTGCCAATATGTGATTACGGAAGGACGAGATTCTGGAACAGCAGGCATATATAATCGGAATGGAGAAGTGAAAAAATCAATTGTTGCAGAACTTTCAAAACAGATTGATTTACGTAAAGTTATCTTTGAAGCCGCGTCTTCAAAGCACCAAATGTATTTTATTAATGCGTTTGGAGCAAATGTGAACCTAGGAAATGTAAAAATTCAAGACGCCCTTCTATTAGAGGCCGAACGAGTTGGGCTGAGAAGCGAAACCTTTTTCATGGCAGATAAGAGAGCTTCATCAACAAAATAAGTGAGGTTTATAACATTGGAACTTTTTTTAATTAGACATCTTCCTACTGAATGGAATAAAAAGGGATTATTACAAGGAAGTCGTGATATTTCAATCGATCCGATTGTAGAACCTGAACAACAAATGAATATAGCAAAAAATATTGAAAAAATTAAATTGTTTAAACCTGAGTTGACTCTCGCAAGTCAATTAAAGCGAACCCACCAAACCGCCGAACAGTACGGATATACATCTTATGTAACGGATCCCTTGTTAAATGAATTAAATTTTGGTGATTATGAGGGAAAAGACAAGAAATATTTAATAAATACTGCAGGTTGGATTGATCATCCACGAAATTTAACATTAGGTGAACGCATGATTGATTTTGAAAATCGACTATTAACATTTATTGATAAATATAAAAATTATTCACGAATTTTAGTATTCGGACATGGTGCATGGATACGCGGTATGGTTTCTATCAGTGAAACAGGAAATATAAATATGATGAATCAATTCACGGTAGAAAATAATACCGTTCAATATCTTGATTTATCTACGATTTTAGCAGAAAGGGCAGATAGAAGTTAGAAACCGACCTTTTGAATAAAAGGAGGGGAAAATCTTGCTCACATATGATTCATGGTCTGAAGATATAGTTAACTCAATTTCAGTAAAGGATACAATGGATTGTCTTAAATGGGCCTTTGAGCAATATGGTGATCAAATCGTATATGCTTGCAGTTTTGGGGCAGAAAGCAGTGTATTATTAGACCTGATCAGCAAAATTAATAAAAATGCTAGTATTGCCTTTATAGATACAGACCTTCACTTTATTGAAACATATGAAATTATTGAAAAAGTTAAAGAAAGGTATCCAACGTACAATATAAACTTTTTAAAATCTCAATATACTTTAGAGCAACAAGCTGAAAAATATGGCAAGAATCTTTGGGAATCTAATCCTAATTTATGCTGTAATGTTAGAAAAATTGAACCGTTAAAGAAAGAACTTTCCAAATATAAAGCATGGATTACAGGGCTTCGCAGAGATCAAGCACCTACTAGGGCAAATGTGCAGTATATTAATAAAGATAAAAAATTCAAACTTATCAAAATTTGTCCATTAATACATTGGACGTGGGATGATGTTTGGATGTATATAAACTTGAATAAACTCCCGTACCATGAACTACACGATAAAGGTTATCCTAGTATCGGTTGTGAGGTTTGTACAAAGCCAGTTCATAGCAATGAAGATTTACGTGCAGGACGCTGGCAGAATCATCAAAAAAATGAATGCGGCCTTCACTTTAGCTAAAGCGATGTGGACCTAATGATGTATATCGTAATCTCGTTAATCGTGGCATTTTTCTTTGCAATGAATATGGGGGCGAGTGGTGCTGCCGCGTCTATGGGAGTTGCTTATGGATCAGGTGCTGTAGCCAATAAAAGAATTGCGTTGCTTTTATGCTCGATAGGTGTATTTCTTGGAGCCGCTATTGGAGGAGAGGCGGTAGTAAAAACTATTGGAACGGGGATCGTACCATCATCAATTATTACCATTCAAATGGCGATCATCATTCTATCATCAGCAGCTTTTACACTTTTTATTGCAAATATGATTGGTATTCCGTTATCAACAAGTGAGGTAACGGTCGGTTCAGTAGTCGGTGTTGGTATTGCCTTCCAATCCGTTTATTTTCATAAATTACTAGTTATTGTATCCTTTTGGATCATCATCCCAATTATTGCATTTAGTTTAACTTTTGTAGCTGGGCTAATTATCTCAAAAATTAACCGAAGTCGAAAAGGGAATCTAAACGTACGTTGGAAAAAACCCCTTACCATTTTATTAATTATTACAGGTTTCTTCGAAGCATTTTCAGCAGGTATGAATAATGTATCAAACGCTATAGGACCTCTAGTTGGAGCAGGGATTATCTCTATTTCTTTTGGAACTTTAATAGGTGGCTTTTTTATCTCATTAGGTGCTTTTCTTTTAGGAGGAAAGGTGATGGAGACTAATGGGAAAAAAATTACCACATTGTCCCTACTAGAAGGATGTACGGTCTCAGGCTTTGGTGCTGGGTTGGTCATCATCGCATCATTATTTGGTTTACCAATTCCAATTACACAGGTTACTACAGCTGGTATACTCGGCATAGGCGCTGCAGATAAGGGTCTACTATTATGGCAAAAAGGGATTATAAAACGGATGTTAAAGGTATGGCTAGTATCACCAGTTTTCTCTTTAGTGATTTCATACGGGCTAGTAAAATTATTTTTTGAAGCAGATTTTTATACCGTAGTAGCTATTGGAAGTGTATTTTTAGCTACGATTGGTACTATGAGCTTAATAAGCTCCATGAAAAAGGAAAGAAAAGCTACTATTACAGCAAAAGGAAAAAAAGTAATGTGATTATAGTTTAAGTTTAAATAGAAAAATAAACCCACTTAATAAGTGGGTTTTATTAAAGTTATGTAAAGTAATATTTATTTTTTTCTCCAACCAAACGCAGGAGAAAATGATTTTGGAATTTCAACTTCATTAACGAAATCAATTATTCTTGTTGAAAGCCATTGACATACAATGGCATATATAACGATCTTCCAATGAATAACAACAGCAGTTAGAAAGAAGATGGAAATATTAATGCCAAACATTGCAGAACCTGGTCTTATCATAAAATGTTTAGAAATCATTAAAGCAGGAATGACCATACCCCCACTTGAAGCGTTATTTCGGATTAATAAACCAACACCTATACCAAAAATAATACTGCCAAGTAGCAAGTCTAATAATAAGTGGATATGCGGAATCCAAACGTGGGTAGATAGTAAACTGACTGTTACAGAAGTTGTTGTAACGGCAAACATCGTTCGAAGCGTCCAAGAATATCCAAAATACTTCAATGCAACGGATAAAAATACGAAGTTTACAATCCATAAACCAATACCTAAGGGCATACGGAGAAAATAATTCATTAGAATAGCAAGTCCAGCGGCACCACCTGAAGGGATGTCATGAGGAAATAAAAATAATGACATTCCAACTCCTTGCAACACTGCTCCTAAAAATACAAAAAGATATGTTATAATTGATCTACTCATTAATGATTCCACTTTCTATAATTTACTTAGTCCTTGTCCATATTTATGAGTGGAATTAGCTTTTTATGAATTGTTTAGCTATTTTACTTTGTCTATAGGACAAGTTTATTTTAGAGGTGTGTTTTATGGATTATAAAATATTAAATAAACCAGGAAGAAATATAAAAAAAACATCACAAATATTAGAGCGTATTTCATATATTGAAGAAATGAATGATGACCACATTGCTAATAATGAGATAACGATGCTTTACGAGGAAATCAAACAATTAAAAGACTTTAATTGGATTCTTCTAGACAAGCTTGATTCCCAATACAAAGAAATACAATCACTAATGAAAGACTTGCAGAGTGCACAGAAATCGTTGCCGGAAACACAACAACAACCTACAATGGAATTGGATAACGATACAAGATACAAAAAATTAGAAAGTCAATTATATGCACAGAAGCTAATGATAGAAGAGCTAGATCATAAAATAATAAGCGAACTGAAGTCTATTAAACGACAACAAGAAGTACTGACTAAAGATGATATCACAAAAAAACAAGCAATGAAATGGTTTCAATTTTGGAAAAAGTAACGTAAAATTTACCACTAGGTATCAGCTTTGAAAGGGGAGGGGGAGGCAATACTTAATTGGCCCATTTAATATTACTTAATTGGTGGGTTATTATTGCAGTCAAATACAATGAAAAAGAATAAACCAGACTGTTTTAAATGTAAATATTTTTATACTACATGGGATCAACGTTTTCCCCGAGGTTGTAGAGCCTATAACTTTAAAACACAACAAATACCGGCTGATTATGTATTTCGAGCATCCGGACAATCATGCTTAAAATTTGAAGAAAAAGATGACAATAAAACAAAAATAATACCTAAAAGAAAAGATAGAGGCGGTATGTGGGCTTAATCACTTCAAATATATTGAGAGATATTAGAGTATAAAGAAAAAGAGATCATATGCTATTTAAGCAAATGACCTCTTTTCATATCTTGTTTAATTTTTATGTGACTCTTCACCATACAGTGGATTATTCTCAGGAGTCGGGTCATTTTCAATGGATGATATTCGCTGTTTATTTGAGTTGATAGTTGGATTTTTCTTTTTATTACTAGTATTATTTTTGTTCATAATGTCATTTTGATTGCTACACCTTGTTGACTACTATGGCACTGCTTGTCTATTGTTGGCCTTACTGTCGTAGCAACCAATATTCACCTCCATTAGTCATATATTTATCATGAAATTGTTTACGGATATATTTTGGTTCATTCATAGGACTAAAATACTGCTGAGGTACTAGTAACATTTGGGGATGCACGGGGAAAACCCCACCCGCATTTTATGACGGTAGGGAGTTTTTTTAGTATTGTCTTGTAAACCCACTGTTCGGGATTTTTGTTTTGAAAAATTCAGTAACAGTTTTAGCTTCATCTGTATCAATATTAAAGATTTGGCAAAAATGTTCTGGATCCTCAAGATCGCTGCCTTCAATAAGTGTAGAACGACCAGTTTGCATACAAGTTAACAAAGTCTTGCCTAAAAACATATTGGTATAAATAATTGCAAAATCATATCTTAAATCATTAGTCATGAAACCTACATAATGCATTTTTACATTTTCAAATTCCTCATAAATCTTTTCAATTTCTACCATAAGCTTGTCACTCCTTTAAAAGTTGATAATTTTATTATACACAGATATCAATATTTTGTACATATTTTATATTGTAAAAATTTCGAAAAGTGGTAGAATTAAGTATTTACTGTAAAAAACTGTTTCTACTTTTCCAATGATAATAAATAGAAAATGGTAAATATAGAATAAGAAACATAATTAGTGCTACCCCTTCTAGTGAAAGAATATACAATGGCCAAGGCCCTAAATAATCTAATAGAGATGGATTTACCGGTTTTCGTAGTAAATACATGTAATTTCCTTGGAGGATGATATTTAATAGATAGACTGTACCTGCATATAGATTTAATAGGAAAAAAGCTTTCCATATTGAACGGAATGTTGGGCGGAATTTTTCTACGATTATCATAAATAAGCACGATAACACAACACCGCCATGAGAAATAAAAAAGTGAATGTATCTGAAGTGTGGGAAAGAGTACACGCCTAAATCCGGAGTAAGCATGGCTTGAAGAGCGCTTCCGATTCCAGAAAAATAGGTGAATTCAAATAGTGTGAAATTTTTTGATATAAGCATTACCACTGAAGTAAATAAACTAATACTGCTTAAATGAAGTGGAAGGGAATGGCTACTATCCCAAACGCCTATACTTAAAAACCATATTTGCAAGCTTATTTCTGACCCGAGGAGAGTAAACGCGATTGTATGTCTACTGATTCGATTGGTGATCGGCTCTCGAAAAAAGTGACGTAAAAAGTAGAGTGCTACACTCAATAAGAGCAGGAGCATCAAGGTCATGATATGAACCGTAGAGAATATAGTAAAAGGCTCGCCACTGTAAACTTTTTCAAAATACTCAATCATGTTTCCACCTCAATCCTCACTTTTAATGCTTAACTCTTATTATATTCTCCAGAGTATCCATTGTATTTTCACAGCGCTTTTATATAAAATAAATATAAAAGCATTTTACAAAAGTTTACATGAAATTAAATTTTTTACAAAAGGATGTTTGATCATGTGCCTTCTATTATTCGCTTATAATGTTCATCCTGAATTTCCTTTTATACTTGCCGGAAACCGTGATGAATTTTATAATAGACCAACAGAGCAAGCAACATTTTGGAAAGACCATCCGTCTATATTAGCGGGAAGAGATCTAGAAAAACTAGGAACATGGATGGGGGTTACTAAATCTGGAAAGTTTGCAGCACTAACAAACTATCGTGATCCAAATGAGACAAATGAAGGGAAGGAAAGTAGAGGGAAATTAGTTGCAGATTACCTTAACTCATCGGTAACGACCGAAGAGTATCTATCAATTATTAATAATAACCGTTTACGGTACCCAGGCTACAATTTAGTATTCGGAGATTTTACCTCCTTATGGTATTACTCTAATATTAATAATGAGCCAAAGGAACTAACATCCGGTTTGTATGGTTTAAGTAATCATTTGTTAAATACAAGTTGGCCCAAGGTTGATAGAGGGGTAGAAGGGCTAAAAGCTTGTATGAACAAAACAACGTTAGATATGGAGTGCTTATTCTCCGTTTTAGGAAATAACGAAGAGGCTCCGGATCACATGCTACCGCAAACAGGGGTCAGCTTTGAGTGGGAAAAGAAACTTTCTCCACTTTTTATTAAAACGAGTGATTACGGTACGAGAACTTCGACTGTAATTTTGCTAGACAAAACTAATAAATTAAAGTTCATTGAACGAACCTACAATGATCAAATGGTAGATGACCGTTGTTTTTCATTTCAAATTGAAGATTAATATAAAAAATGCTTACCATCTGGGAGGCCACTGAAAAAGTCCTTAAAATTTTAAAAAGGTATAATTCTCATATGTTTGAGGAATTATACCTTTTTTCTTGTATAATTATAGTATCAATTTCAAGTGGGTGGATTGGATGATACAAAAACAAGAGATGATGAATTTAAGTCCATATATGCAAATTTATGATTTGGTTGTTCC
>NZ_LT965959.1 GCF_900240995.1 Bacillus sp. Marseille-P3661 | reverse complement strand
CAAGCTCCTCGTCATCCGCTCGACTTGCATGTATTAGGCACGCCGCCAGCGTTCGTCCTGAGCCAGGATCAAACTCTCCGAAAAGGGTTTGATTGCTCAAACTAATATACTGACTTGGTTGTTGAACGTAGTTCAACTTGTTTTGCACGCTTGACATTTTGTTTAGTTTTCAAAGAGCATATAATTAAAACAATTACTATTCTTCGTGAATAAGTCACGTTAGCGACATTCACTATATTATCATTCTGTTTCGCGGAAGTCAACACTTTTGTTTTATGTTTTTTTGACTAGTTTTAATACTTTCAACAGAACGTTTTCTAATATACCATCGTTAATTTATAAAGTCAACAAAAATACTCAACTTTTAAAATACAAGAATGATGTTCTTTGCAACCTTTTATGAATAGAAGAAATAAGTATTTGTATTTCATTAAATAATACAATAACATTTCACATCCGCATTTTCTTCAATCCAAAAAATTATAGAATATAACCTTTCTGCAACAATGAACTATCAGCCTTTTCATTTTAGTATCAAAATAATCAAATGGTCACCCTTATCTTTAATGCAAATGCTACGATAAACTTTGCGTTGTTTTAAATTGGTGTTGATCGGAACCAAAAGCGCGAGACTCCTGCGGGTATATCGGGATATCCGCGCGCCCCAACACAAGAAGAAACGTTAGCGAAGAGTAGACCCACAGCCCATCCCATGGTATCCATGGAACATCCCTGAGCGGAAATCACCATCATTATTTACTAGAGCCAAAAAAACAGGTATTCTCCAATCATTGTGGAGAATACCTGTTTAAATTATTCTTTTACGCTAAGAAAATAAAGTAAAGAAGGAATATTATAAACAACCCATACATAATCGGATGTATTTCTTTAGCGCGTCCTTTTACGATCATTGTAATCGGATAAAAGATAAATCCTATTGCAATACCGGTAGCAATACTATATGTCAGCGGCATTGTAACTACTGTCAAGAACGCTGGAACAGCAATCTCAAATTTCTTCCAATCAATTTCCCCTAATGATGAAACCATTAAAACACCAACTATTATTAATGCTGGAGCCGTTACCGCAGAAGTAATCACTCCCAATAACGGAGAAAAGAATAACGCTAGCAAGAATAATCCCGCTGTTACTATAGATGCAAACCCAGTTCTTCCTCCTGCTGCTACACCTGCACTTGATTCAATATATGATGTTGTAGTTGAAGTTCCCAATACCGAACCTGCAACAGTTGCCGCTGAATCCGCAAACAATGCTTTACCAGCACGCGGAAGTTTATTATCCTTCATTAATCCAGCTTGATTAGCAACAGCTACCAATGTACCTGCAGTATCAAAAAAGTCTACGAATAAGAACGTTAGTACAACTGTAATCATCTGAATTGTAAATACATCACCTAAATTCAAAAATGCTTGACCAAACGTTGGAGCAAGACTCGGAACAGCCCCCACTACTTGAGTTGGCACATTTACAAGCCCTACAATCATACCTACAATCGCTGTAATGACTAATCCGTAAAAAATACCACCCTTGATTCCACGAACCATAAAAATAACAGTAATAACAATCCCAAAAATTGCAAGTAACGTATTTCCGTTTGTTAAATCTCCAATACCAACAAGTGTAGCGTCATTATTTACAATAATACCAGCATTTACTAAACCAATAAACGTTATAAACAAACCAATCCCTGCACCTACAGCAAATTTTAATTCTGCAGGAATCGAGTTAATAATTTTTTCACGTACACCAGTTAAGGTTAACAATATAAATATCAACCCTGAAACCAATACTCCCGAAAGCGCTGTTTGCCAAGGCACTTGCATACCTAATACTACAGAATATGCAAAAAATGCGTTAAGTCCCATACCGGGTGCTAATGCAATTGGATACTTTGCAATTAAACCCATTAACAATGACCCGATCGCTGCTGCTATAGCTGTAGCTGCAAAAACCGCATTACCATCCATTCTCATTTCAGGCGGTAAATCCGGAATATCTGCCAGTGACAATACATTCGGGTTTACAAATAAGATGTAAGCCATTGATAAGAACGTAGTCAAACCCGCAATAAATTCCCTTTTGTAATTTGTTCCTAGTTCCTCGAACTGAAAATACTTTTTCATATACTAAACGTCCTCCTAAATAAAAAATAGTGCAATAGAAAACGCCCCTTCAGTTTCCTGAGGAGCGCTTCAATTACGGAGGTTTGAGATAAAAAAATTCAAACAAACATAGTGTTCACTGTTTTTTTATCACACACCTCGTAGTCAAGCTATTTTCGGTAGCTTGGTAGAAACTCTCAGGCCATATCCCTGATATTATACGACGTATTATTGATTTATATTAGTTCATTAACATAATATCAATTTAACTACAGTGCGTCAATAAAAAAAACGAACATTTTTTATTGAAATTTCTATATTATTCGTGTTTTGACGATTCAAGCCATTATTCCCACTCAATTGTTGCTGGCGGTTTACTTGTAATATCATAAACAACGCGATTAATATGCGCGACTTCATTTACTATCCTTGTTGAGATCTTCTCTAACACTTCCCAAGGAATTCTAGCCCAATCGGATGTCATACCATCAATTGATGTTACAGCACGGATTCCAATCGTGTAATCATATGTTCTAGCATCTCCCATTACACCTACACTACGAATATCAGGAAGTACAGTGAAGTATTGCCAAATATCTCGTTCTAAACCCGCTAGTCTAATTTCTTCACGAAGTATAGCATCTGATTCACGAACAATCTCTAGTTTTTCTTCAGTAATTTCACCTAATACGCGAATACCTAGGCCTGGACCCGGGAACGGCTGTCTCCAAACAATTTCATCAGGAATACCCAGTTCTGTACCAAGGGCGCGAACTTCATCTTTAAATAAAGTATTTAATGGTTCTATCAACTTAAAGTTCATGTCTTCAGGTAATCCACCTACATTATGATGGGATTTTATCGTTTGCGCTGTTTTTGTGCCACTTTCGATAATATCCGTATATAATGTACCTTGCGCTAAAAACTCAATCCCTTTTAGCTTTGTTGATTCATCATCAAATACATAAATAAATTCATTACCAATAATCTTACGTTTTTTCTCCGGATCAGAAACGCCCTTTAATTTTTCCATGAAACGGTCTTTAGCGTCTACTTTAATCACGTTCATATTAAAACCTTCACTAAATGTCTTCATTACCCCTTCAGCTTCTCCTTTTCGAAGCAAGCCGTGATCTACGAATATACAAGTTAATTGGTCTCCAATTGCTTTATGGATAAGCACCGCAACAACCGAAGAATCTACACCGCCACTAAGGGCACATAAAACCTGCTTATCGCCAACTGTTTCTCTAATTTTTTGCATTTCGATTTCAATAAAGTTTTCCATCGACCATGTTCCTGCACATTCACAAACACCGAATACGAAATTCTTCAGCATATCATTACCATATTCTGAATGACGTACTTCTGGATGGAATTGAACACCGTAAAAACGTCTTGATTCATCACTCATAGCAGCAATTGGGCATGATGGATTCGTGGCATCAACCACAAACCCTTCTGGAGTACTAACAACTAGATCACCATGACTCATCCAAACCACTTGCTCGTTAGGTAAATCTGCAAATAATTTTGATTGATTTTTAATTTCGATAGTCGCTTTACCATACTCACGATGTTTGGCCTTTTCAACCTTACCACCTAAATGGTGTGTCATTAGTTGCATACCATAACAAATTCCAAATACCGGTATACCAAGGTTAAAAATATCTTCATCTACACTAAATGAATTTTCACCATATACACTATTCGGACCACCTGAGAAAATAATACCTTTAGGATTAATTTTTTTAACTTCTGCTGCTGTAATCGTATGGTCATGCAGTTCACTATATACCCCAAATTCACGAATTCTTCTAGTGATTAATTGGTTATACTGACTTCCAAAATCAAGCACTAAAATCATTTCATTTACCTGTTCTCTTATTTCCACAATTTCCACTCCTCATTGTTAAAATTAAATTTATGTATCAATTTATTTTTCACGTTAGAAAAATGCATCATTCACGATTTGGCCATTACCTTAAATAATTTCTAAAATAACAGTAATAAACACCAAACTGAAGGCTGCAAACTCTCTAATAGAAGGATGAGTTTTATTTTTCGCTATCTTTATAACTCAAAAAATCTAAAGCGCAAAAAAGCTAAAATTCACCATCTATATATTGTAGTCAATATAGAGGCAGAATTCTAGCTTTTACTAGATCTGCCTTCATAGTCGGATCATTTAAACGGTGATCCGGTAGAGACTCTCGAACCTTATTATCGAGGATATACGAAGGTTTCTTTTAATATATAATCAAATCCACAAATAACCACGAACATTATTTAAATCTAAAACTTTATTGTTCGTTTTTCATCATACCAACCACAGAAAAAATGGTCAAGATGTTATTTTCCTGACCAAATATTTCAAATATTCATTTAAGTCACTCTGCTGTTCTACTCCATTTTGGTATTGAGAATATAACATTTTTTCATAGATGTTTGTTATGTCTCGCATCTCAGATGTCCCTAAGGTTTCATCTACTCGAACACCATATTCACGTAATGTCTCACCTTTATTTATTGGTAGTCCATAATAATCGAGAAGCTTTACAAGAATACGAAATGTATTTTCGAATCTATGATTTTTATTAAAATATCGATAGTTGAAAATAATCCAACGCGGATACCATCTTCTTTTTGTTTTAAGTATAACCGCAGTTAGCAGAAACAGGATTACTATCGAAATTATGATCTGACGTAATGACAGACCAAGCTGTTGTAATGCACCACGATTGCTACTTTCAATGGTTGTATTATTTTCAATTTCCTCTTCTGCCATCTCATCGTTTTCATTTTGCCCCTCTTCTTGGAGAAAGGTTTCTTCTGCTTCACTATTTACTAGTGTTTCACCATTTTGGACGAAGGAATAGGGACTTAAGAAACCTTGCGTCGGTTCAAAAGGTACCCATCCTATTCCAGGAAAATAAACCTCTACCCATGAATGTGCATTTGAGTTTTTCACCTCATATAAGTTTGTTTCTGAATTAATCGATTTTACGAAGTCTCCCTGCGTATAGCCTTTTACCCATCTTGCGGGAATATCAACAGCTCTTAACAAGACGACCATTGAAGTGGAAAAATTATCACAATACCCTTTCCTTGTTTCAAATAAAAATTGATCCACATAGTCTTGATCCTCTTTTGGAACAGGGATATCCTTTGTTGCATATGCAAAACCTTGTGATGAAAAATAACCCTCAACAGCTTTTGCTTTATCATATCTTGTAGTTAAATCTTTCGTAATTTCTATTGCTAATTCCTTAACTCTGTTCGGCAACTGCTCTGGTAATTGAGTATATGTTTCCATAATAGATGAACGATCACCTTCATTCGCAAGCCTCAAAGCCGCTAACGGAAACTCAGGATAATCATATGTCATCGAGTATTGTGCTAGTTCTGTGGGCGAGCCATTAAGTGTAGCGTGAAGCTTACCAGTTAACGGTTCGACTTGAAATTCGACCTTTTTGTCAGTTTGGATTGACTTTAAATCAGTCGGATACACAATATGTGAATGTGGTCCCATCTTTGCAATATTAATGTTCGTTTTTAATTTTTTATCTACATTAACATTTTCCAACATATTTAAGTGAATATTACTTTTATCAAGCAGTAGTCTACCGTATTCTTCAGAAACCTCCCAGCCCTTACCTGTATAATAGTCCTTTGATTCTACACGCCAATAATGATCCTCACTCACTTCAGCTGTGAATACTACAGAATCATCGTTTACAAAAGAACCACCCAATCTCGAGTCATCCACACCGTACCCAATTTTATTAATAGCCGTACCGTTATAGCCACCGGCAGCACTTTTTATAAAAGGTACGGGATCTGGCCAGTACGGCCCTTGTTTAGGTAACATAAGCCCAATTGTTACTGATATGCCTATCATTATTAATAATGATATAATCCAAAAAGGACGGATAGAAACTCCAACTTTTTCTTTTATTTGGAGCATCTGTAACATGCCTAACACTAAAAATCCAGTAATAACAATCCTTACAATGGCAACACTAGCATCATATTTTGTAAATGTATCTAAAATGGTGACAAACAGTAGCGTTAATATAAAAAATATTGCAATTGATTTGATGTGTATTAACCAATAGTGGACTAGGTAGCACATTAACCATAGTAAAAATAGAAATAAAAAACTTCTAAATAAATCGGACATTTCCCACCATTTAAAGCTAGCAATATATACTACATTATCTACAATCTCAAAATAAAACTGCAAAAGCCATTCAAATTGTATAAACGATCCTTCGAAAAATATTGAATGTAGAATATAAAAAATCCCAACTATACGAAGTACAAAAGCAAGCCAAAATGGCAGTTTTAAATAATATAGTAAAAATGAAAGAGCTGAGAAAATAACAAAAAAGTGGCTATTGGCTGTATCAGTTACCACTTCAAGCGGGCGAAGCCATTCCCAAAACAATAGAAAGCCAAATAAATAAATGCAAAAGTAGTAGACTGATATTCTCCTAGTAGGTGTCATCCTGTTCTCACCCCAGCTGACATTTCATCTTTCAAGCCGGAAACAACAATAATTCGTTCACCTATTTGGTAGTTAGCTTTTTCTTTGTTTTCAGGTGTAATTAAAATAACAATTAACTTGAAAGATCTCATGGCTAATCTTTTAAGCAAGTATTCCAGATCACTTGTCATGTAATCTGTGACAAACAGTAGCGTTCCCCTAGAGGGCAGAAGGGAAACTTCCCTCTCAAGTGCATTTGGGTAGTCCGTTATTGAATCATTTTTAACAGTAGCCAAGTGATAAAACATCTGCTGTTTCATTTCAATAGATTTTGTGCTCGGAAAAGATTTAATATCTGAGCCTATCGAGATAAGCCCCGTCGGAATAGAGGATTGATACAACGCATTCAGCAAAGATGCAGTATACTGAACAATTCTTTCAAAACAATCTTCATTCATTTTATCCGATCGGTCCATCAGTACAAGCACTTGCTGATCTTCATGTCTATCGAACTCTTTTGTCATCGGAGTATTTTTCCTTGCAGTCATTTTCCAGTTAATCCACGAAAATCGATCGCCTGGTTGGTACTCTCTAATGCTAGCCGGAACAACCGTTTCCTTTTTGTTAAAACCTTTGGTAACTGAGCCTTCCTCATGTTCCGTTTGCAAAGCAAATAGATTTACTTCATATGCTTTTGGATAAACGACAATTCTATTTTCAACTTCTACTAGTAAGTCCTTTTTTATAAATCCTAAGAAATCTGAGGTGGTTAGTTTTAGCTCGTTGAATACATGCTCCCCTCGTGGCAAACTATCAATCATGATTGTCTGACTTAAACATTTCTTAAACAAAGGAAATACCATCACCTTACAATTGTCTGTTTTCAGAGAACTTGGTAAATAATCTTCAATAATTAAGTAATTCAGCGGAAAAGGAAAACGACGGGTTATTTTTATTTCAACAGTAAGTGGATCTCCAGTTTCATAGATCTTTTTATCCATGATTCTTTCAACCGTAAATAATCTAAGTGGATATATAAAAAGTATGCTTGCATAGAACAAAAATGGTAAAAAACTATAAAATAAGAACCAGCTTACAAACCCTCCCTGAAACATCGCATAAGAGTATAATGCGGCAAATGTTGTTAACATAACAACCATTCCACTCGCTAACCTCAATGGGTTTACTAGTTTTTTCATTTTCAGTGTCTACCGCCTTTATAAAGAGGTATTTGTACGTTGGTTAATAGTTCCTTAAGAATGTCTTTTGCGGAAATACCTTTATACTTTGTTTCAGAATTTAATATTAGTCGGTGACTAAATACAAAAGGAGCTAAATATTTTATGTCGTCTGGGATAACATAGTCCCTACCGTTAATAAATGCATAGGCTTGTGCTGCTCTCAATAAAGCAATCGATCCACGCGGACTCACACCTAAGTATAGGAACGGATGATTTCTCGTTGCATTAACAATTTCAATAATATAACCCGTAATCGTTTCATCAACATAAACCTGTTTCACTACTTGCTGTAGCTCTACTAACTCATCTAATGTTATTACCGCCTGAATTTGCTCAATTGGATGCTGACGTGCAATATTATTTAACATTTGCTTTTCTTCAAGCGCCTTTGGATAACCCATTTTAATTTTTAATAAAAATCGATCTAACTGCGCCTCGGGCAGCGGGTAGGTTCCTTCATATTCAATTGGATTTTGTGTAGCCATTACAAAGAACGGTCTCGGTAGCATCATTGTTTCACCATCGACTGTAATGTTTCCTTCCTCCATTGCCTCCAACAACGCTGACTGTGTCTTTGGAGATGTTCGATTTATCTCATCAGCTAAGATGATATTACCCATAATTGGACCTGAGCGGTATTCAAACTGTAGCTCCTTTGGATTATAAATGGATATTCCTGTTACATCTGATGGCATTAAATCAGGTGTAAATTGGATCCTTTTAAATGTGGCATCTATCGATTTTGCTAGCGCTCGAACCATCATAGTTTTCCCCACACCAGGAACATCTTCTAGCAATACATGCCCCTGCGCTAATAACCCGATTAAACTTAGTTTTATTTCCTCACTTTTACCAAGAATAACTTTTTCTATATTTCCAGTTATTTTTTGAATTAGATAATGTGATTGGTCTACGTTTTGTTTCATATCTTACTCCTTAGTTAGTTATCAATTCTTTTAACACATACTACAAAAGATTGAATAGCTTTGTTATATAAATTCTAATTATAACCTCTAATATCCTTTGTTTTCCCTAAAAATAGAGGTGGAATTTTTATCCTTAACAACGAGACATCTAAACAAAAATAACTATTTCTATTAAATTAAATTTTACCTAGAGTTACAGATGTTTCTGAATAAGGGTTCGGATTATATATTGGCATTTGTGGATCAAGGTAAAAGAGTATAGAAGAGATCATATAAGAAGGAGAGGAAACAGAAACACATTTATAAAAAGAAGATATCAACTTACTTGCTGACAAAACTACCGCTACGTTAAGAATCCTCAATAATAGAAAAATGAATGCAAGTGCGCCAGACTCACGAAACGTCTGGCACCAACATTCTAATAAACTTCTTCTCCTGCATTACTTATGATTTAGAGCGCTATTTTATGAGCATACTCTATTATCTTAGAAAAGATAAGTGATAACACCTAACGAGACAATTAAAGCCATAATTAAAGGGAATGCTCGATAAGCAGCACTCATCAAAGGTACCTTACCTATACTTGATGCAATTAACAAAGTACCCCCAAACGGTGGTGTAACCATACCAATTGCCGTATTTACAATTACAATGATCCCAAATAACGTAATGTCAATCCCCATTTGTGTAACAATCGGTAAAAACAATGGCACTACTATAACTAGGATTGCAATTGTGTCCATAAATGTCCCGAAGATTAATAAAATGATATTAATAATTAATAAAATAATCAGAGGATTGTCCGATAACGATAAAAATTGTGAAACTATATTATTTGGAATTCTTTCATAAGCCATAACATAGGCAAATAAAGACGCGTTGGCAATAATAAACATAATAGATGCCGTTGTTTTTGCAGAATCCATAAATATCGGCCATAAATCCTTCAGTTTTAACTCTCGGTAAATAAATAAACCAACTAAAATGGCGTAAATTACTGCTGCAACCCCTGATTCAGTTGGGGTAAACACACCCGAGAATACACCCCCCATTAAAATGATTGGCGTGCCCAATGCCCAGAGTGATCTTTTGAATGCCAAAAGAAAGGCTTTCATGCTGAACGGTTCATCCGTTCCTTTATATCCATGCTTTTTTGAAATGAAATAAACAGCTATTAATAAACATACTCCAACCAAAATACCGGCAGGAATTCCGATTTGATATAATTTTGAAATGGAAGCACCAGATAAAGAACCGTAAATTATCAAGGTAATACTTGGAGGTATAATAACTCCCATCGGGCTGGCCGCCCCAACTATAGCGGTAGCAAAGTTTCGATCATATCCTTTGTTAACCATAGCAGGGATCATCAATGTCCCGAGCGCAGCTGCTGTAGCAATTGAGCTTCCAGCAATAGCGGCAAAGAACATGCATCCTAGGATGGTAACCATTCCAAGTCCTCCAGTTCGATTCCCGATCATCGAGTTGGCTAAATCTAAAATTCGCTGTGCTAATCCCCCTGTTAACATTAAGTTACCCGCCAAAATAAAAAATGGAATCGCCATTAACGACGAAACATCAATACCGGTGAAGAGCTTTTGGACCATTATCTCTGGAGTAATCCCAGCTAATAATATATAAATAATTGATGATACACCTAGTGTTACCGCCATCGGAACGCCGATTAAAAATAATATAATTGCACTTAAGAAGAATAATGTAATCATGATCCACCCATCCCTTCTTCTCGGTTAATTTTACCTTTAAAATCAAATAGTATATGGATGATCATGATAATAGAAAAAATCGGAATAATAGAATATACGATCCCCATCGAAATCCCCATATTGGGTGAAATTTGTTGCCCAACAATCTGGAGTGTATCAAAACCATATTTCGTTAGGATAATTGCATAAATAAAAGAAACTATCTTTTGAATGGGTGCTAACCATTTTGTAGTGGAAGGAAAATAGTCTTCTATGATAGAGACAGTAATATGACCTCCGTTTTTCGTTAGTACAGCCGCTCCTAAAAATACCATCCAAACCATTAGATACCTGGATAGTTCATCTGACCAAATCGTACCAGATTGGAAAACAAAACGCGCCACTATCTGAATAGTAAGTACAACAGTCATAATTGCCAAAAATATAGTAATTGTTCCTCGTACAAAAGCATCGATACCATTACTTATCTTTTTAAACAAGCTCATTATCGTTCTACCCCCTTCTTTCCTATTTCCTTATGCATTAAACCAAAAAAGGGATAAGACCTCTCTTAAATAATAGTTTAAGAGAGGTCGACAGTTCCCCATGAAAGCAATATTTAATTATTCTAATTCCAAGATTTTATTAAGCAACTCGTCACCGTATTCCTTTTTCCAACTATCGTATACAGGTTGTACTTTTTCTATGAACGGAGCTTTGTCTACTTCATTAAATTCCATGCCTAATCCTTTTAACTCTTCTTCCATTTGCTCCATTTGTTTTCTATTGTTTATATTTACGTCAACCATCGCCTCCATTGCAGATTCTTTAATAATTTGTTGAATATCCTCTGGATATTTATCAAACAGTTGCTGACTCGCCATTAAGAAAGAAAATACAAATTGAACACCTGTCTTTGATACATATTTATTAACATCATGCACTTTTTCCTTCAAAATGATATCTAGCGTATTTTCCTGAGCATCAATTGCTCCTTGCTCTAGTGCAGTATAAGCATCTGCCCAAGCCATACTCTGTGCACTAGCTCCTAGCTCTTGATAGGACTGTACATAAATCGGACTTTCAATTACTCGTATTTTTAGACCATTTAAATCTTCTAATGTTTCAATTGGTTTCTTTGAATTTGTGATATGTCTATATCCTCTTGCCATAAGGGATAGCGTTTTCAAATTAGCAGACTCAGTCAAACTTTTATACTCTTCAGCTACCTCTGTATTTGCTAAGAAATTTTCTACATGATCCCAGCTCTTGAATAGGAATGGCAAATCCATTATAGCTGTTTCTGGTGCAAATCCGGATACTGGCGGTGCATTAATTAAACCAAAGTCTAAAGTTCCAAACTGCATTTGTTCTAATAATTCACGGTCTCCACCTAATTGTCTAAATGGATATATCTCAATTTTTACTTTCCCATTACTTTTTTCTTCAACCAATTCTTTAAAATTTACAGAAGCTTGATGTGCATTCGTATTTTCCGGCGAAATGTGACCCAACTTTAAAACTAGCACATCTTCACCAGTACTTTCTGAATTGTTTTCTTGTTTTTCATTACTCCCTTCAGGCTGCGCGGCCCCACTAGATGATGACGAAGATGAACTACTTCCACAAGCTGCAATAACTAACATGCTTAATACAGTAAGTATGACAAAACTAAATCTCACCATTTTCTTCACTTTCTTACCACTCCTGTTCTTTAAGATATAAAGGCTATTATCCTATTTCCCTATAATTAGCCGCAAATGGATCCCTTAAAGTAAATCAGTAGATGTAAAATAGTTGATATATTTATTTATTTTGAAATTAATAAATATTCAGAATTAATTATATATACTATCCCATTATATTACAATTATGTTGTATCTATCGTTTTCATTGGTTTTTACTATAATGGTTTACTTGAACATTTAACCGGGCCCTTAACAAAAATTATGCGACCATCTCAACGAATAACCTCATGGATATATGGGGTTTTCGTTGTATGCTCTAACATTTTAATTAAATGCCAAATTTGTTTATTATTTGGAGTAGGGATATTATATTTTTCTCCTAATCGAACAATCGCACCATTCAAGTAGTCCACTTCCGTCTGTCTACCGTTCAATATATCCTGTAGCATCGATGGGATGTGGTGACCTGACATCTTCGGATCAAATACACTGTTCACCATTGTTATGATTGATTCTTTTTCGATGTCAATATTTTCCGACTTAGCCACTAGTAATATTTCATCGATAATACCAGCGACAAAATCTTGAATACCCTCATAACACCCAACAGTCGCAACAGTATTATTCATTAATGTGCATATTGGATTCAGCGCACAATTAAAGGAGACTTTTTTCCAAATGCTTGCCAAAACATTGGAGGATATCTCTGTACGCACACCCGCTGCGTTTAATGCTTGCGCTATCAGTTTAACAGTTGCAGAGTCATTACCGTCAATTTGCATGATCTCTGTATCTCCGGATCCAAGTGCTTGGACCTTACCTGGTCCAAGCACTTCTGCTGCGTATGTTGTCACTCCAGCAAATATACGATCACGGGAAACATATTTTTCAATCACTTCGATATTACCAAGACCGTTTTGTAAAGTTAAAACGGATGTTGAAGAATTGATTAAATGTTGACAGTTCATCATCATTTGGTCGGTTTGCATCGATTTTGTCAAAATAAGCAGAAGATCAAATTCTCCTTCACTTTCTTGAGGAAGTGCACTTTTTATTTTAACTGACTTCATCCCATGGTCTTCTTTGACTAGTAGACCGTTTGTTTGTATGGTTCGAACATGTTCCTCCCAGCTATCAACTAGTAATACGTCATGACCTGTCTCAACTAGCTTATATCCAAATCGACTTCCCATCGCTCCTGCACCAGCAATTGCAATTCTCATTACCTTCATCCTTCCGTCGGTCACTCATTTAAAGGTAGAGTTATTTTAGAATGGGAATTGGCGATACTTTGTTTGCACAGATACCCACTTCGTAGTCGTGAACTCTCCGACTACCCAAGGGTTACCAAAACGACCTAACCCACTCGATTTATTTCCTCCAAATGGAATATTTGGTGCGTCGTTTACAGTTTGGTCATTAATATGTGTCATACCCGCATCCACTTGTAGTGCAAGCTCTTCCCCTTTTTCTAAATCCTTTGTGAAAATAGCTGAGCTTAAGCCGTGTTCTGTATTATTTGCGATTTCAATTGCAATCTCATCTGATTGCGCTTTAATAATCGTTGCGATTGGCGCAAAGAGCTCACTTTGAGCTAGATTGCTAGACGGGTCTACATCAGTGAAGACAGTTGGTGTTAATACATTGCCAACCTTTTTACCTTCCAATGCGACTGTTACACCGTCTTTTTTCGCTTGCTCAATAAAGTTGAGTGCTTTTTCCATTTGACGTTCATTCACAAGCGGCCCAATTACTGTTGTTGGATCTGTTTGATCCCCATAAGGAAGGGCTTTAGCCCGCTCTACAAATTTTTCAACAAATTCATCATAAACATCTTGATGAACGATAATACGATTAATAATCATACAAATTTGACCTTGGTGAATGAACTTTCCAAAAACCGCTGCGTTTACAGCCTGATCAACATCAGCATCTGATAATACAACTAAAGGACTATTACCACCCAATTCAAGTGCAACACGTTTTAGGTTTCTTCCGGCAATTTCACCAATGTGTCTACCAACTGCAGTGGATCCTGTGAAACTAATTAACTTAGAATGAGGATTTGTCAGCATATCATCGCCAATTTCTTCAATATCCGTTAGAATCATATTGAACACACCCTTTGGCAAACCAGCAAATTCAAATGCTTTTGCCAAAATAACACCACCAGATAAACCAACTTGGATATCAGGCTTGTGTACAACGCTATTGCCTAATGCAATCGCTGGGGCAATTGTTCTCATTGATAGATTCATAGGGAAGTTAAATGGAGAAATCGATGCAATAACTCCTAATGGCAGACGATAGATTTTGTTAACCTTCCCTTCAGGTCCACCTGGTACTTCGCGAGATGTACCCACCTCATCAGCATATTTTATTGCTTCCTCCAAAAATTCCATAGTCAGGTGGTGTTCTACATTCGCCTTTAATATAGTGCCACCTGTTTCTCTACTTAAGATTTGAACAATCTCATCATGATTTTCTTTTAAATAGTCCGCTGCCTTTTGTAAAACCTCTCTTCTTTCCTCAACGGTTGTTTTTGCCCAGCTTTTTTGAGCTTCCGCAGCTAACTCAAAGGCTTCCTCAACCTGTTTGGATGTTGCCAATTTCACAGATGTAATCACAGATTTATCATAAGGATTTACAATATCATAGGATCTGCTGCTTAAACCTTCCTCCCACTTACCATTGATAAAACTTTTGTTTAATCTCTCTACAGACTCACCATTTAAAAAGCTTTTGTTTAATCCTTCTACATTACTCATAAAATACACCCCATATTTTTATTTTTAATTTTTAGAAAACGCTTTCTGTAACTGATAGAAAAGCGGGTGGGCTTACCACCACACTTGTACTATTTATTTCATCAAGGTAACAGCTTTATCGCCAAAATCTACATCCTTTTCTGGATGAATGGCAGGTAAATACACATCTAGCACAGCTGCTCTTCCTTCTTTAATGGCTTGTAAAGCATTTTGTAGAGCTCCCTTTACGTCTTTAGGGTCTTTTACTGTTTGTGCATATGCTCCGCCTGCAGCTTCAGCAACTTTCGCATAATCTGTCACAGGACCAAAATCTACATGAAACTCGCTCATTTCATTAGCAACGCCATCAGGATGAACACCTAATGTTGATAGCTTAGGAGATTTCCAGCCTCTATTATTATAGATAACTGTTAAAAACGGAGTATTATACTTTCTTGCCATCCAATGAACGGTTGAAGGTACACTAAACATATACGATCCATCACCAGTTAAAGAAATAACTGTTTTATCCTTATATGCAAGCTTTACCCCAATTGCTGCCCCACCATGCCAGCCCAGCGAACCCGCACCACTGCTAATGATAGAACCGGGTTTATTAGACCTAATATGTTTATATATGATAGGGTAATTGGAAATCCCCTCATTTAAAATAATTGTATTTTCATCAACAATTTCACGAATACAAGAGGTGAGATATTCTGGTGTAATATACTCAGAATTAATTTGCTCGAGTTCTTGCTCTTCTTCAACTTGTTGTTGATGAATGTTTGATATCTTTCCTCGTCTTGTTACAATTTCCGTTTTATCTAAGCTCTCGTTGTCTAGCATTTCATTGATTTGCCTTAATGCAATCTTACAATCGGCATAAAAAGATCTCTTCGATTTAATGTACCATAACGGCATTTGCTGCTTTAACGGATCAACATCAATATGGTAAATAATACAATCCCCATTTGGTTTATGTTTCATTGGAATCCAAGGTACGTCACTATCTAACACGAGAATTACGTCAGCATCCGTTAACAGTTCTATTTTGTCTGGAGAATTCCACCATTGGTACCCACAGTGAAGTGAGTGATCACCCGGAAAGTTCATATAGCTTGGAACCGATTCAATTACCGGAATTGAAAGTGACTCACATAATTTTACTAACTCTTCAACAGCTTCTCGTTCTCTTCCTAAATATGAGGTAATAACTAGTGGTTTTTTTGCCTTTTTCAAATCAGCTACAATATTTTTTACATCTTCTGCTGGAAGTGCTGCAGATGCAAGCGGCTCCCACTGATTTGTGTCAATATTAACTTTTTGAGTTGTTTCTTCCATTACTTCTCTAGGCCCAACTAAATAGACAGGCCCCTTTGGGTTGCTTTTCGCAATTTGCAAGGATCTATGAACAAGCTGCTTTACGTTACTTCCCGTTCTTATTTCGTTATCGTATTTTGTGTAACCCCTTACAATTCCGCGTTGGTCATGTACGTCCTGAAGCCAATGAATGAATTCATTTCTGCTCCCTAGCAGTTCTCCCTCCTGGGTATATGGTGATGCACCAGCAAAAATTAAAACCGGAATTCTTCCTTTTGCTGCATTATGAATGGCACCACCTAGGTTTTGTGTTCCGCATTCAACGTGAACTACAACCGCTTGTGGTTCACCAGTCATTTGTGCATATGAACTTGCTGCAGTTAAAGCAACCATTTCATGCGGACATGTAATAACCTCAGGAAATTTTTTATTTTGTTTTTTAGCTAATGCTAATGCTTCGATCATAGCTGGATGATCACTGCCAAGGTTTGCAAATATATAAGAAACCCCTGCTTCTTGTAAGGCTTCTAAAAAGGCCGTACTCGTTGTATAGTTTTCGGACATGATCTATTTACCCCTTTCATTAATTATCGGAAATTTTTGATAAATTAATTGTATAACGGGTAATTCCATAGTACAATTCTATTATATCTATTCATTTGATTGGTTTTAACTATAGTTATATTAGAAAAGGTGTATATTATGGAACTTCGTCTCCTAGAATATTTCATGGCAGTATGTAAGGAGCTACATTTTACGAAGGCTGCTGAAAAGTTAGGAATAAGTCAACCAACCCTAAGTCAGCAGATAAAGCTTTTAGAAGATCGATTAGAAACGCAGTTATTTAAACGTGTCGGCCGAAAAATATTAATTACTGAAGCTGGCAAAATTTTACTAAAACATTCTGAACAAATTTTTCAAGAATTAAAACAAGCTGAGTTAGAGATAAAGGAGCTAAAAGGATTTCAAAGAGGAAAACTAACGATTGGATGTTCAGGTAATTTATTACTTCACTCATCTATCCTTTCCTTTCATAAGCAATACCCCAAAATTTCACTTTCTGTTATAGATACAACTACTACTGAGACTGTTAAACAAGTAGTAAATGGGAATTTTGATTTAGGGGTTATTTTCCTGCCAACGGAAGAGCCGCAGCTTGAAACAAAGAAATTGTTCAGCTCCGAAATGAAGGTAGTTATCGCAGAGGACCATAAATTTGCAAAAAAAACTTCAATAAAATTGATTGAAATAATTGAGGAACCTATATTCTTATTGCAAAAAAACTATTGGTTACGAAAAGAAGTAGATAACTTTTGTAAAAAGCAAGGTATTCCCCTTACACCAGTAGTAGAATCATCTGATACATTTTCACTTATAGAAATGACCGTCCAAAACAAAGGAATATGCATACTCCCTCATTCTTATATTATCAACATGAAGAATGATAAAATAAAAACACTTACTATACTAGACGAATTGCCTAAGCAAGAATTGGGGTTAATTTATCGAAAAAACGAGAAATTAAGCCCGATTGCAAATGCCTTCATGGAACACTTAATTGATAATTACAATGAATAGCAAAAAAGTGGCGCCCCTAAGGGGGCACCACTTTTTGATTGGTAAACTTATATTAGTTAACAGAATACTGGTTCGATAATAGTAGCTCCAGCAGGTTGTGCCATACGGTCTAGAACTAATGCAAGTGTTTCACGGAATGTTTCCGAGAACCCTTGACCACATGCTGCAAGTACTTCCTCAGCAAGAGCCAAAATTTCTCCTACTGTAACGCAATCATCTGCATCAAAACCTAAAGCTACTGCTTGCGCAGAAGTAAGGTCTACGACATAGCTCAATAATACGCCGCCTACACAGCCAAACTCTGTGTTAGTAGAGATACAAGTGTTTAATAGGTTTGCAAGATATTGACGGAGGATTGCATTTAGATTCCCAAGGATATTTTGCGGAGCTCCAGGACATGTTACTGCTAACGCAGCTGCAGCCCCAGCTTCTGTTAATAGAGCGCGAATCTCTGTTGCACAAGTTTCAAGTGCTGCAGTATTCGGACATGGTTCGCCTACATCCGGACAAGCAACTATTGGTTCTAGAATACCGTCGAAAAATTCAGATCTTTGTCTGATACACTGTACAGCACTACAAACCTCAGCATCGGAAAATGTATCAGTACCAAACTCTGGCCCTTCTACGCCCATTCCAGAAAAAGAACCCTAAAGAACGAGGACAAAATGGTCTTTTAGCCAATTTATTCACTTCCTTTCATTGTTATTACTACATATATATTTTCGCTACGGAATCATACTAGGTTCATAGATTAAATTTTCGAAAATAATTACTTTGTCCAAAGTTATATTAAACTAGTTTTTAACACAAGAGTTTATGAGTGGTTTGAATAATATAATAGAAATACTTTTGTGAAAAGAGTGAAGATAAATGGAATTTTCAATGGACAAATGGACGAAACATAAAGCTCTCATTAAAAATGAACAACTGAAGCCTTATCTTCCTGAGACAACACTTTTAGATAAGGAAACCTTTTGGGATTTAATGGAGCGATACGGTAAAGTTGTTGTTAAGCCTAGTATGGGGAGCTTTGGCAGAGGTGTAACCTATATAAAAAAGGCTGAGGATAACGAATACGAATTTTGGTCTGAAATGAATAAGGTTCGAACTAACGGGAAAGAACAAACCTTTCAAAATGTTCAACGCTATTTAATTAAAGAAGAAAATATTGTTCAGCAAGCAGTTACAGTAGGTCAAATAAAGGGAGCTCCATTTGATTTACGAGTAATGGTTCAACGAAAGAAAGGCTCTCGTAAATGGGCTGTCACTGGGATGGTTGCAAAAGTCGCAGCCGAAAACTATTTTGTAACAAATGCTGCAGGGAGAGTATTGCATGTTCAAGCTGCATTTGAAGAATCAAATATAAAAACCATTGATAGCAATGCCCTAATTAAAGAAATTGAGAACATTGCACTTCTAGCAGCCAAACAATTATCAAGATATTACCCTAAACAACGAGTGTTTGGATTAGATATCGGAATTGATATAGAAGGAAAGCCTTGGATCTTCGAAGCAAACTGTAATCCATTTCTTGTCCTTTTTGAAATATTAAAAGATGAGAAGATGTTGAATAAAATAAAAGAGTTTAAAAGAAATCGAGGTAGAAGTAGGATGGTCAGATATAAGAAGAGGAAAGGCAATTAAGCTTTTGAGAGGACCAGAGGGACAGGTCCCGTGGCTCGCCTGCCCTATACAAATGAGCCAACGGACCTGTCCCTCTGGTTTGTCCCTCTGGTTTGAGAAACCTCATTTTTTGACTGTTAGCAAAATGTTAGCATTGTTATATTTTCACATACCACTTTTTCCTTTAAAACAACCTCTTTGACAACTTAGGTAAATAAGAACCTAAAACAACCGAACGGGATAAAGTAAATAGGGTAAATGCTATCCACAGCCCATGATTACCCAAAATCGGAATGAGTACGTATATTAATACAATAAATAGAATCATAGAAACCATTAGTGAATTTCTAATTTGAGCTGCTTCTGTTGCTCCAGAAAAAACACCATTTAAGATAATTCCCCAAAATCCTACAATAGGAAATAATAAAAGCCAGCCTTGGTATTGTAAGATACATTGTATTACTTCTTCAATTGAAGTAAACAGAGGATATATGACAGAAGAAAAAATAAATAAAAACAATGCCAAAACAATACCTGATATTATTCCCCACTTTGCAGATACCTTTAACGTATCTACAAATAATTGGTTGTTATTTGAACCGATAGCTCTACCAATTAGTATACTACTCGCATTTCCAAAACCACCTAAGGCATATGCCATAATAAAATGTATTTGAAACAAAATTGCATTAGCTGCAAGCTCCACTTCACCCATCTGTGCCCCTTTTGCGGTAAAAAGCGTATATACAGTTAACAAGCAAATCGACCTAATAAACAAATCACGGTTTACTTTTATCATTTTCATAAATACTGTTTTTTCAAAAATGTTTTTTATTAGATGGATTTCTGTGATATCTACTAACTTTAATTTTATTAATATGAAAATTCCAACCAATGTTACTCCGACTTCTGCAATTAAACTTGCTAAAGCCACACCAGTAACTCCCATATTCAAAACATTCACAAACACAACATCTAATACTATATTTACTAAATTCATCCCTATTTGCATATATACAGTTAATTTTACATGTGACGAGCCAATTAACCATCCCAAAATAACATAACTCATCAGTGCAAAAGGCGCACCCCAAATACGAATATCGTAATACAATGCTGCTTGTTCAGCTACATTAGACGTGGGGTTTATAATCTTTAATGCTGCCCATTTAATAGGTTCTTGGAGAAGGATAAATAGTATACCAATCACCGTCGCAATTAACATCGGTCTTAATAAGGAGTAGAGTAGTTCAGTATGATTATTAGCACCGTGCGCTTGAGAAGTGAAACCTGATGTACTCACTCTTAAAAAACCAAGCACCCAATATAAAGTATTGAATATTAAACTACCAACGGCCACTCCACCTATAAAAATTGGATTAGGAAGCTGACCAACTACCGCAGTATCAACTGCTCCAAGAAGAGGTGTTGTCATCTGAGATATAATAATGGGAATAGCTAATACCATGTATTGTTTATTCGATAAAGATGTCTTTATTGGGTTTGAAACCATAGAGCTTTGTAGATTCATAGAACTTCCCCTTTAAACAACAAAAATGTCACAGGAATTTAAAAGGTTGTGACATTAATGCTTCGTACTATTTCTGATTTTGCATCTTCAATCTTTATTTATATGCTTTGCATTATACCATTCTTCGTAAGTGTACGAAAACGTGGGTGCTCAGAAAGAATGGAGTCTCTTAATCGTTTAACTATAGGTTGTTTGGAGGAAAAAAATTGGTCTTTCGAATCGTAAAGCTCAATTAATTCACCTTTCTCAAGAACACCTATACGATCAGAAATTGAAAAAGCAGCTTTAATATCATGTGTAATAAAAAGATAAGATAACCCGAAGTCATCTTTTAATTCGCTTAATAGTTTTAAAATTAAGCTTTGTGTCACCATGTCTAAACTACTTACTGATTCATCAAGTACGATTAACTTCGGTTTAAGAGCAATTGCTCTTGCAATATTAATCCTTTGTAATTGTCCGCCACTAAATTGATTCGGATATTTTTTCAAGTCGTTTTCGCTTAATCCTACTCTTTCCAATAACTCAATAACATTTTTTCTTAGTTCTGCTTTCGTTAGTTTTTCATAATTCTCTAATGGCTCGTTTATAATACGTTCAGCTGTCATGCGCGGATTAACCGATGAATAGGAGTCTTGAAAAACAACTTGCAGATCACGGCGTAATTTTTGTCGAGTTAACTTATCAGATTTATAGATATCATTTCCTTGAAACAAAACCTGGCCTTGCTGTGGACGTTGAATCCCGAGAATCACTTTTCCTAAGGTACTTTTACCCGCTCCACTTGAACCAATTAACCCTAAACATGTTCCTTCTTCAATAGCAAAGGAAATATTATTAAGAACTTTATTGGGTTGATCCTTTCCTTTAAAAATCACCCTAGTATTAAAGCTTAGATTTACTTGTTTTACCTCTAATAAGCTCAATGGTTTCACCCCTTAAAAGATGCAATTGATCTATCATAACGTATAGGTATAGGGTTGTTTTTGAGAATATAAAGTCGGCCTTGTCCTTAACAGCTTTTTCGTGTACTCATGTTTTGGATTATCAAATAATTCTATTACATTTGCGGTTTCAATAATTCTTCCATGTTGCAACACGATTACATCATCTGCCATTTCTGATATGACTCCAAGATCATGAGAAATAAGTAAAATAGCTGTGCCATATTCAGAACGAATATTTTCTAATAAACGAAGTACTAATAATTGACTATGAAGATCAAGAGCTGTAGTTGGCTCATCTGCAATAATAACGGAGGGTTGTAAGCATGCGGCCATGGCAATCATCACTCGTTGAAGCATCCCCCCACTCAATTCAAAAGGGTAGTTTTTCAATAATTTATCAGGAGCAGGCAAATTTACACTTTCCATCACATCAATTGCAAGCTCCTTTGCTTGCTTTTTATTTAGTGTTGTATGAGCTTTAATTGTTTCAATAAATTGATGCCCTATTGTAAAAACGGGAGTAAAAGCATTCATCGGATTTTGCATAATAAATGCAATATCCTTACCTCGAACTTTCCGCATTTCTTTATTGTCTAAGCCATTCAATTCCCTACCTCTTAGTGTGATGCTCCCTTTGACATTCATGCTTTTCCTATTGTGTAACTGTAGGATAGACATACTTGTAACAGTTTTGCCACTACCGCTTTCCCCAACAAGACCTAGGATCTTACCTTCTTCAATACCAAAATTAATACCATGAACAAGCGTGGAGTAACCTTCTTGAGTTCTTACTTGAACATGTAAGTCTCTTACATTTAGAATATTTCTTTCTTTCATTTCCATTATTATCCGTCCTTTATATTAGCGGCGTTTAACTCCAAATCGTTCGGATAGTGATTCACCTAATAAATTAAAGGTAACAACGACTAGCATAATCATTAAACCCGGGTATACCATTAATGCTGGAGATGTTCTGATATATGATTTCCCTTCGTGAATCATCGCCCCCCACTCTGGTGTAGGAGGTTGCACACCCAAACCTAAAAAGGACATGGATGATAAATTCATAATCGACCAACCCATTTCTAATGTTCCCATGACCGCTAGCGATGGAAGGACGTTAGGTATAATATGTTTTTTCATTATAGTCCATGTAGAAGAACCACTAATTCTAGCTGCAGTAATATAGTTCTCTTCTTTCAGGCTTAGAACCATCCCTCGAATTACCCTTGCGTAATAAACCCATTGTACGAGAATTAATCCTAAAACGACTTGTTTAAGACCTGCTCCCCAAATGCCAACAAAACCAAGAACAAACAAAAGGCTTGGAATCGCCATCAGACCATCACCGAATCTCATTAATAATTGATCAACCCAACCACCTTTATACCCAGCAATAATACCAATAATCAACCCAATAGTTAAAGCTGAAATAAAAATCAGCGTAGCAAACCCTAGCGAAATCCGCGCTCCATATAGAATACGCGATAACGTACATCGACCTAAATGATCAGTTCCTAATGGGTAATCCAAAGAAGGTTTCTGTAGCTTATGAGCTAAATTGACAGCGATAGGGTCATTAGGCGCAAGCCACGGAGCAAGGATCGTGATCAAAAATAACACGCACAGTACTAGGGAACATATGAAAATCACTTTTTGACTTTTTAATATACCACGAAACATTGCTATCATTGATACTGCCTTCCTTTTCTAGAAATACGTGGATCAATATACATTTGTATAAGGTCGACAATTAAGTTGCTTATAAGGAATAAACCCGCTGCTAATAGCACATAGCCTTGAATAACAGGAACATCACGGTTAAAAATAGCCTCAATAAAATATCGTCCAAACCCTGGCCATGAAAAGACTGCTTCTACAATGATAGCTCCAGTCATTAAGTTCCCTAAATTCATTCCTAGCCCAGTAATCATAGGAGAAATGGCAATTCTTAATACATGCTTTCCCATTATGATGTTTTCATGAATCCCTCTCGTCCGTGCAAAAAGCACATAAGACTCTTCTAAGTTCTCCAGAACACTTGCACGTAGAAGTCGAGTATATAAAGCTATTAAAGGAAAAGCCAATGTAAGTGAAGGTAAAATTAAATGTTTCCAAGTTCCCGTACCTTCTACTGGGAAAAGATCTAGTTTTACAGAAAAGAAAAAGATGAATAAATATCCAAGCCAAAACGATGGAATGGATGCTCCAATAAAAGAGAGGAATCGACTAAAATGGTCAATTCCACTGTTCTTTTTTATACCTGCTAAAAAACCAATAGGAACACTTACTAAGATCGCGATCAAAAGACTACCTACAGTTAACTGAATAGTTGCTGGCATTCGTGAAGAAATCTCTTCCCATACAGGTTTATTCGTAACATAAGATATGCCAAAGTCAAGTTGGCATATCTTAATAATGGCGTTCACATATTGGATATGGATCGGTTGATCTAAGCCGAACTCATGTCTCTTTTGTTCCAACATCTCATCTGTTGCTTGGATATGTGCAGCAGTAAAGTAGGCCTCAGCTGGATCTACTGGTGATAAATTAATCATTCCAAATGTAAGTAGAGTAGCCACAAGAAAGATTGGAACGATGGTGATTATTCGTTTCAAGACATAAGTACCCATGAAAACCTCTCCTGTCGCTTACTTGTTTACGCTAATTCCTGCAAATGGATGTTCATCTCGGTTTGCAGGGAATGTAAAATTGGAAACATCCTTTTGATAGATTGCTATTTTCTTAATATAAGAAATTGGTACAATAGCACCCTGCTCTTGTAATGAGCCTAAAATTGCCGTGTAAAGTTGTTGACGCTCATTCTCATCAGTTGTTTGTTGAACCTCAGCGATTTGTTTCATTAACTCTTCCTTGTTAGGATAGGATGAAATAACTTCTCTAAATCCAAATCCTTCTGTGGCCATCATGTTTACAAACGTATGAGGGTCATATGGAGCACCAAAGTTACTATAGAAATTCATATCGAACTCATTAGCTTTGAATCTTTCCACTTGAGTGGTAAGCTCAACTCCGTCAATATTTAGTTTTACACCTAAGCCCGCCCACTCAGCTTGTAATGTTTCAGCCATTGTTTTTTGGATTACTTCAGCAGAGTTATACATTAACTCAATTTCAAGTGGTTCCCCGTCTTTTTCACGTACATTTTTACCTTCAGGCAAAATCCACCCTGCTTCGTCTAATAATTGTTTCGCTTTTTCAACATTATATTCAACCGTGGTCGCAGCAACATTTGAAGTGTAAGGTAAGTTTGTTGGTAGGATATAGTCAGCCTTCTCTTCCAAACCAGATGTCACGCCCTCAACCATTGCTTGTTTGTTAAATCCATAATGTAATGCTTGACGAACACGTATATCGGAAAGCTGTTCATTATTCGTATTCATAACTAGTTGTCTAGTAGCAATTGGTTCAGAAATGCTAGTTTCATAGGAACCTGTCGACTCTAATTGCTTAAAAGAATCTATACTGATAACACCCTCACCGTAAACAAGGTCTAAGTCCCCTTTTTCAAAAGCAAGTACGCGTGTCTCTGCATCAGGAATAACTTTGACTTTAATTTTCTCAACACTTGGGAGTTCTCCCCAATAATTTTCATTTCGCTTAAAAGTAGCATATTCATCTACTTTATATTCATCTAATACCCATGGACCAGTTCCTACTGGTTCTGCAATACCTTTTCCAGTGTCACCATCTTGTGGGAACCCTGCCTCACCTAGGAATCGAACTGGTCGTACGACAGCTAACTCCTGAATAGTAGGGTAATATGGTTCTGATAATGTTAATTTGAAAGAATATTCATCGATAACCTCTGTTTGTGCTATCTTTGAGATAAATCCTAACCAGCCATGCATTTTTGCATTTTTTAATATTGCATCAAAATTCTTTTTCACATTCTCTGCATTGAAATTTGTACCATCTGAGAATTTGACATCTTGACGTAATTTAAATATGTACTCTTTTCCATCTTCAGAAATCTCCCATGATTCAGCTAAATGTGGTTTTAACTCGCCACCATCTTGGTAGCTAACTAAAGGTTCATAAATCATAGATTGAGCAAATAATTGTGATGGATTATAGACATGCGGATTCATTTCACCTATGTCTCTTGGCCAAGCAAAAGTAATCATATTGCTACTTTCACTTTCACTAGTAGAATCTGACTCTGTGTTTTCTACTGATTCACTTGAACAACCAAGTAAAGTTATGGATAAAATAAGAATGATTACAGACATAAATAAATATCGTTTTGACATAAAAGCTACCCCTCCTAAGTTGATAATGATAACTATTATCAATAGTAATGTTTGAACATTTGGTTGTCAATATAATTTGAAATTTTCCGCTAAGTAAAATATTGCCGATTAATTGATAAACTTACAAATCATTGCTCACAACATATCATCACTACTTACTATACGGGTGTTCAATAAAAGCGATTGATAGATAGTAGACATTTTGATGATGGCCTGCCTTCTTTTTCAAAATATCCACCCTAGAAATTACACCCATGCTATCCGCACTAAAAAAGCCCTTCAAGATTCATTGAATTCTTGAAAGGCTTGATGTAATACCGTTTACCTGCAAATCATTTCATCACAATTTAAGTCATTTCTAACAAATAGCAGCATAAATGCCTTAAGTATAATCGTAATTATTAAAACAATTCCGTTAAATTATATACCCTTTTAAATTCTTCATAATCCAAGTCAAGTTGCTCACAATAGGTCTTAACTTCTTGAAAGAAATTAAAATCCTCTTCAGCTGGTCTATCTCTATTTTCCCAGAAATAATTTAACATTTTCACTAGCTCTTGAAAAGCTTTGACTTTCTCTACACTACTCACGTTCTTCACCATTCCTTCATATAAAACTGTGTCTGTTTTTAGAATAATTCAAAAATTTCACATAGGATATAATCCTCAGTTTAACTGTTAATAATTATTATAACATTTTTTCACTTATTGACAAAAGGATCAGAAACCATTCTTCTAATATATTGTAGATTTTCAATAAATTAACTGCTTGCTAAAATGTTAATTGATGCACTAAATGGAGTTTGGATTGACAAATTTTCCAGTTTGGTTGCCTATAACCTCGCCGTCTTTCATAATTGTTTTTCCTCTTAATATAGTTTGAACAGGCATCCCTTTAACTTCCCATCCGTCAAAAGCTGTAATTTTGCTTTTACTATGCAGTAAATCTTCTTTAAGAGTATGCTTTTTTTCTAAGTCAATTATTGTTATATCAGCATCAGTTCCTACCTGCAGTGAGCCTTTTTGAGGAAAAATATCAAACTGTTTCGCTGGATTTTCAGATAGTAAAGCGGCTAATTCGTTTAAAGTTACTTCACCATTATTTACAGCATCTATCATCATAGGCACCAGCGTTTCTACTCCGCACATTCCAGCAGGGATAGACCATAAATCTCCAGTTTTCTCGTCCTTTGTATGAGGAGCATGGTCAGAACAAACAATTGAAATAACTTTTTTCCTAATACCTTCCCAGAGCATATCCTGATCCTGCTGGTTTTTTATTAGTGGATAGACTTTCATCTTTGCCCCTATGTCCTCATAATTCTCATCAGTTAGAAATAGATATTGCGGGCAAGTTTCCGTTGATATATTGTAGCCCTTGGCTTGCGCTTCCTGAATTAATTTTACTCCCTCTTTCGTTGTTAGATGCAGAATGTGGAGCTTAGTTCCTAGTTCCCTTGCAAATGATATGGCTGTTTGAATAGTCGTTTCTTCTGCAAGATGAGGTCTGCTCTTTAAAAACTTCTTATAACTATTATCATTTATATCTGCTTTCTTACTTAGTCCTTGAATTAACTCATGATTTTCAGCATGAATTGCCAGGGTTTTACCTGTCTTTGCAACCTCTTCAAAGATGTAGTATATATCCCCTTCATCTGGAGGTGAAATGATATCCTCCATATCTGACGAGTAATTGTATACTAGTTGATAGGTTTCCTTATTTATAGCGTAACCCCAAAAGAATTTAAAGCCTATCGCACCCGCTTGATGTAAGCCTTCAATTTCATGAATGTTTAAATTCCCTAAACTAATAGCCCATATTCCAAAATCAACATGTGCTTTAGAGGAGAGGTTCCTTACTTGGTTGTTAAAATTTTCAACAGTATTTGTCGGTGGGGTTGTATTTGGCATTTCAAAAATAGTTGTAATACCTCCAGCCGCCGCTGCCATACTGGAAAAATAAAAATCTTCCTTATGGGTTGGACCTGGATCTCTAGAATGAACATGTACATCAATGAGCCCTGGTAATACGTACAAACCCTTTGCATCCGTTACTTCCTTTGCATCACCTTCTAAAAGCTCCCGGCTAATAGCTGAAATCTTGCCGTTGTATATATAAATATTTGCTTTATACGTTTCATGCGGAGTTACAATGGTTCCGTTTTTAATAATATGATCCCAAATCATAGTTTTTCTCCTTTTATATTTTTTTAGTTAAGACCGCCCTATAATGATATTGAATTTATTAAATGCAATTGTCTACAAATTCTAATATAGGTTAGGCTTAACTCGAACCCAATAATAGGAATTGTAAGTAGCTCTACATAACCTGGTTGTAAAGTGTTTAGCGTGACAATCTTGTAAGGTTTTTGAGACACCACAAGCTGCTTAGGAGAAAAAGGGGCCAGTGCTTTTAAACACTAAACCCAATGGTTCAATCTTGAATTTAAACTGTATACTTTTGGAACCGAAATGCACTATGACAAAACCCTAAGCTACTTATTATAAAGTAAAGATTCCCCCGCAATGCCAGGCTTGGTCATTTCATAGGGGTCAAGTATCAAATCCAATTCTTCCTCAGTTAAAACATCATATTTGATACATAAATCACGGACAGATTCACCATTTAAAATGGCATCTCTAGCAATCCGTGCTACAACCTCATAGCCTAAATGAGGGTTAACAGCAGTAATAACACCTACACTTTTTTCAATATCTTTTTCAAGTTTATCTTTGTCTGCCTCAATTCCTACTACACAATAGTCTGTAAAGACACGGAAGGCATTATTCATTATGCTGATCGATTGCAGTAAATTAAAAACAAGAACAGGTTCCATTACGTTCAATTCAAGTTGCCCTGCCTCAGAGGCTAGACAAATAGTATGGTCGTTACCAATCACTTGAAAAGCTACTTGATTGATTAATTCCGGCATGACCGGATTTACTTTACCAGGCATAATGGACGACCCTGGCTGACGTGCCGGTAATTTAATTTCATTAAAACCGACACGTGGTCCTGAAGCCATTAATCTTAAATCGTTTGCAATTTTTGACATATTCATCATGCAAACCTTTAAGGCCGCAGATACTTCCGTATAAGCATCAGTATTTTGAGTAGCATCTACGAGATTTTCTGTATTCACCAATGGAAAACCACTAATATTTGCTAGATGGCGGACTACGCTTTTTATATAATTTGGATTTGCATTTAATCCTGTACCTACAGCAGTTGCACCCATATTTACCTCATACAAGTTTGCTTTTGTATTGGTAATCCTTTTGATATCTCGTTCTATCACCCTTCTATAAGCTTCAAATTCTTGACCAAGACGTATTGGCACAGCATCTTGCAAATGTGTTCTTCCCATTTTGATGATATGATCAAACTCTTTGGCTTTATTAGAGAAAGCTTCATGCATATCTGACATCGTAGCTAGCAACTTATCCAACAAAGTAAGAGTAGCAAGATGGATTGCAGTTGGAAATGAATCGTTCGTGGATTGCGACATATTAACGTGTGAATTCGGGCTCAAGTGGAGATAATCCCCTTTTTCTTTTCCCATTAATTCAAGACCTCTATTTGCAATCACTTCGTTTGTATTCATGTTAAAGGATGTTCCTGCGCCCCCCTGAATAGGATCAACTATAAAGTGGTCATGCCATTTACCTTCTATTATTTCTTCCGTTGCACTTACGATAATATTGCCTAATCCTTCGTAAAGCCTGCCAACCTCCATATTAGCCAGTGCTGCAGACTTTTTAATCATGGCCATTGCTATTATTAATTCCTGATGCATCTTATATCCAGTAATAGGGAAATTTTCAACAGCTCGTAAAGTTTGTATACCATAGTAAGCATCTGCAGGTACCTCTTTACTGCCTAAAAAGTCTTTTTCTGTTCGAGTATTTGTCATGATTAAAGCACAACTCCTTTTACAGGATTATTAAATTCCTTAAGTGCACTTAATACACTTAACGTGGCAAGTTGACTAGTCTTTGGGTTTTGGGGTGATGCTTTGTTTTCAAACTTAAAAGTAAATTCTCCGCAATCCCCAACTACCTTTATTTCATGGGTGTTCCTTTTAACAGAAGGGCTAGCTATGATTTTAACTTGCGTTCTTTCATGTCCTATACCAGAAAGACTTAATGCTGCTGCTACATTTATATTCGCTGGAAATGCTTTGGCGGCATCCATTGCGTTCCCATTAAACAATTCGAGATCACATTGAAGATGATCTAAATCAAATCCTTTTTCAACAACATACGGTGCACCTTTAAGTGCATGGGGCGGCTTTCTAGTAATCAATTCAACAGATTCCAAGCCTCCAAAAGCCGCACTCCTTATCGCATCAAGCCCACCTATCGCTCCAGATGGAAGAATAACTTGAGCACCTGTTCTCCGTGAAAGTTCTACCACTTTTTCAAAAATTTCTTGTTCACATAAGGCCCCTACACTAATTAACATAATATGCTTACCCAATTCCAAGTAGGATAGCATATAATCTTTTACAGCCTGTTGGCCTGCAGCTTCAATCACTAAATCGATTTCAGTAACATCTAACTTTTTAGGGTCCGTTATCCACTTACAATTTGCATGCTCTGCAAGTTGCTTTACTTTTTTTATATTTCGTGTTGAACCGATAAGGGTATGTAGCTTAATGTCACCTGCTTCACCCCTAATAATTGCTTCAGTAATGAAGGATCCCATATTTCCACATCCAAGGATTGCAACATTCAAAGTCATCGGATACCCTCCTCCTTTATTTACAACTTAATTATTTTCAATATTTAGAAAATTGGTTAATAGTGAGACCCCTGTTAAAATGACAGCTAAAGACCACCACATAATTTGATAAGACCCGCTTAAATCGACAATTAAACCTGCCAATGGGGTTCCAAGAATGGCTCCAAAATTTGTAATGGTTAAACCAACACCGCTTGTTAAGCCTACATCAGACTTTTTAGCACTTTCCGAAAGCATCATCATGAATATTCCATTCCAACCTTGTGTAGTAAAACCTAGCAAAAAGGATAAAACGCAAACTACTACCACTGGCATCATCCCATTTACAAAACCAAGCAAAGCTAACATAAACCCAGAGAATATGCCAATAAATGTAAGGATCTTCTTCCTTTGCCTATTGAAAAAATTATCGCTAATATATCCCCATATTCCTCTGCCTAATACCCCACCGCAATATACAAGACCAAGGCAAAGAGTAGATACGAATAATGAGAATTTAATCGACTGATAAAGATAGATTACTATAAACGTAGTAACACTTACTTGAACACAAATATAAAATGAAACGACAATTCCAAGCACTATAACCTTTTTATTCAATAAAGCTTCCTTCAGTTTCGCATAGGGGTTGTCCACCGCAAAATCTACTTTTATATCACGTTGATTTTTTAAAAAGTAAGCTAAACTAACAAGAAGGAGAATGTTACCTATAACAAAAAGTGAGATGTTCCACGAGTAATGATGGGCCATTAACGGCAAGATAAAAGTTGCAATAACTACTCCTAAGGGTACACCCATTTGCTTGATCCCCATTGCTGTACCTCTATTTTGTATAGGAAACTCATCCATAATGCATCGGTTTGTTGCAGGCGTAATTCCGCCATAACCAACACCAAAACAAACTAATAATGCAATAATAGCGATATAACTTGTTGTAAAAAGAAAAATATAAAGGACTCCTACCATAATTAAACAAAAAAGTGTTAACGTATTTCTAACCCCGATCCTATCTGTAACTACTCCTGATGGAATCGAAATGATGCTTGAACCTAAAAACATCGCTGATGTCATATAACCAACTTCAACTTTAGTTAACATAAATTCACTTTGAATAAACGGGATTAAGCTAGCATACCCATGGTAGGCTAAAGCGGACATAACTTGAATAGATAATATCCAAATTAAATTCTTTGTCCACAAACGTTGAATGTGTCCTTGTTCGATTTCAATTTCCACGGTGTCGCCTTCCTTCAATTGTTAAGAAATAAAAGGAGAACAACAATGTTCCCCCTTACTTCCCTCTAATAATCCCAATATTATCTTTAATCTCAATTTCTGTACCAAAAGGTTTAGATAAGTCTTGCAACTTCTCTAATGCTTGGCTAGTCTTTGATAATACAGGCCATCCTTTTTTATATCTTGGCATCTCAAAACCGAGATCAATTGGGTATAGTTTCAATTCTTCCAACTTCCCATCTTTCATTGTCCAAAATGGGATGACAGATTCCCAAACATCAGGATTAACACCCAATCCTTTATTCCCATTATCACTTCTTTTATCAAACGCATCGGCCACATTGTCTTCAAAGCCCATACCGTATTTTTCATAAAAGTCATGTGGTAATTTTGAAACAGTATCATTTTGAAAAATAAAGTTACCTAGACTATAGAATATTGGTCGTTCTTTATAAATCTCAATGCCTCTTAAAATATGAGGACCGTGCCCTATGACGGCATGCGCACCATGATCAATACATGTTCTAGAAAACTCTTTTATAAACTCAATTGGCTTACTCTTATCTTCGCCTTCCATCTCATGTGAATGTATGCTTACTATTACATAATCTGCTTGGCGTTTAGCTTCCGAAATAGCTTTAAGTATTCTGTCTAAATCCCTTTTTGCCGGCTTTGTTCTTTTGCCTTCATCTTCACCGACTTCAAATTCATATGCTCCAAATTTAAAGGAATTCTCACCGGAAGCAACAGCAAACCCTTCCTTTACTGCTAAATTATAATCCGCATTTATATCTGTAAGGGCAGAGATTTCTTTTAACTGCTCCAACTTTTCTTTAGAAACTACATATTTTGTTGTAAATCTTAATGGGTTAACGCCTGGTCGACCTTCTACATCCGAACGTTGTTCACCTGCTGCCCAAGTTTCATGAAAAGTTGACGTTGCCGCAATTAAAGCAATCCGACCTGATGGACAGTCAAGATATTTGGGGGCACTTGCTTCAGCTAAGTTTTTTCCAACACCAGCATGAACAAATCCATATTGATTGATATATTTGTCAGTTGCTTCAAGACCACCATATGAATAATCAAGTGTATGATTATTTGCCCATGCTAACGTATTAAAACCATAGCTCTTAATATCTTCTAATACGCCCGGTTCAGCAATAGCCCATGTTCCGCCACTAACTGCTGAAGGAAAACCCTCAAAGTTATGGGCCGTCACTTCAAAATTTGTGAATCGAAACTCACCTTGATTGATAATTCTTGTTAAATTGCGGAATTCTTCAGAATCAGTTGATGGTAAGCGGCGTGTAATAAAGCTATCCCCAGTCGCAACAAAAGTCATGGAATTAGTCATTTTGAGACACCATCCTTTGGTCAATAAGTTTGATATAATTTGTTAAAACATCAATACCATTTAAAATATCGGAGGTTTTGGCATATTCATTTGGATGATGGCTAATACCGTCCTTACAAGGAATAAACAGCATTCCACTCTTCCATTTTGCTGCCATATTCATGGCATCATGTCCTGCGCCACTCATAATTTTCATGTGAGATTTATTAGAAATTCCTGCTACCTCCATTAAATCATTCATTACTTGTTCGTTCATTAGTACGGCTGGTTCATTTGCTATTTCAATTAATTTTATATCCACACCGGTGGAGGCAGATAAAGATTTACAATAATTTTCGAACTTAGTTTGACTTTGCTGTTTTAGTTGGTCATTTGTACTACGAATATCTATTCCTAACGTTACAGACCCTGGAATAACGTTCATAACATTCGGAGAGACATCGGCCGTTGTAACGGTTGAAACGAAATGATCCTTTTGGGATTCACTTTTACCTAATTCTTCAATAAAAGTTATGATCCGTCCGGCTATTGCCATGGCATCCTTCCTATATTCCATTAGCGTACTACCTGAATGGCTAGCAACACCATTAATCTGAACTTTATATCTCAAAGGACTGGATATTCCTGATACTATTCCCACGTTACAATCAGCATTTTCTAGTACTATTCCCTGTTCAATATGCAATTCAACAAATGAGTGTAATTCGCTACCTTTTCTTTCAGCTCTGCTAATTTCTGAGAGATTTACTCCAATATGTTCCATAGCATCTTGAATCGTTGTTCCATCAGGATCTGTTAAATGTTTAATTTTATCTATTTCCAGTTGACCGGTCATTGCTTTGCTGCCAATGGTTGGGACGCCAAATCGTGATGATTCCTCAGATATAAAACAAATGACTTCTATAGTATGACTAGGTGTGTATTTTAGCGATTGCAATTGTTTTATAACCCCTAAACCCGCTAATACTCCTGCTGCTCCGTCATAGGCACCACCATTTTTTACAGTATCAAGGTGGGAACCTGTGGCGATATGGGGTAATGTAGGGTTTGACCCAGGCCACTGAGCAATTAGATTACCAATTTCATCTTTTCTAATTACTAAATTTAGTTCATTAGCAATTTCAATGAATGCTTTCATTGCAAGTTGTTCTTCTTCACTAAAACCTAATCTGGTGTATCCGCCATTTTCATCTCTAGTAGTCTGTGGATTCAACATCTGCAATTTTTCGTCTAACCAATGCAACATCCTAATGACCTCCATTCAATTTTTCAGATGATAAAACGAGGCGTGTTAATATTTCTGAACCGATTTTTAAAACATCCTCATTAATATCAAATAATGGATCATGGTGCCCCGCAGGAATAGGAGAACCAAATAATAAGTAGGATGCCTTCCCTCCTTGCTCTTGTACTCTATTAATCATGTACACTGCATCTTCTGATCCATTTAAATCCATATTGGAAACTAGTGAAGTAACGCCAGATACTGCTTCAATCTCAGATTGAATAAATGGAATTAATTCTTCATTTGATTGAGCCCCAGGAGCTTGACCTGCAACTTTCCATTCACATTCAACATCATATACTTTAGCCATATTTTCGATTATTCTAATCGCTTCTTTTGTCATATATTCGTTCAACTTAGTTGTTTCTCCACGAGTTTCAATCGCCATCGTGGCATAATCCGGAATTACATTTCTACCTGAACCGGCATTTAATTTACCAACATTTATTCTCGTTTTCCCTTGACTATGTCTAGATATTCCATGAAGATGTAAACTTGCTGATGCAGCTGCTAATAATGCATTTCTACCATTTTCAGGCTTATCTCCAGCATGGGCAGCCTGTCCTTTGTAGGTTACGTCCAACTTAGTAGTAGCCAGAAAACCTCCTACTGTAGCTACTATTTCACCGAGTTTGAAGCTCTGAAAGGCAATATGTCCACTATAGAAATAGTCAACCCCATCTAACCAGCCTTTTTCAACCATAGCTTTTGCACCACGTACACCTTCTTCTGCTGGTTGAAATAACAGCCTAACTTCACCATGAAGTCGATCAACATTTTCCATCAATAACTTTGCTACACCTAAACCGATGGCAGCATGGCCATCATGACCACAAGCATGCATCATGCCTTCATGTACAGAACGGAATCCTTTTTGAACCGGTACATGATGATCTGCTTTGCTTTCAAGTATATCTAATGAATCAATATCAAACCTTAATGCAACAACAGGACCAGGGTTTGGTGATTGAATGACACCAACAACTCCTGTATGTCCTCCTTTCATTAAGTCAAGCCATTTCGGAGCAACACCCTCCGAAATAGCCCTTTCTTCATGGAGTTTCAATACATCTTCGTTCGGTACACCCATACGCGCTTCTGAATGGACTGCATCTTTTCCAACATAGACTTTATATCCATAGCTTTCAAGCAGACTGGCAATCTTGGCAGACGTTCTGTATTCCAGCCAGCCCGATTCCGGGTATCTATGAAAGTCTCTACGTAATTCTATTAATTCTTTCTCTAAACTTTCTAAACCCTTTAACAAATTCATCATGGTCCAACCTTCCCGCTATCATTCAACTAACATAAGACTTAATTCCGGCCATACAATAATGATAATTAGCACAGCTATCATTAAGAATATATATGGAACAATAGCCTTAATTACGTTTTCAAGTTTTTCCTTAGCAACTCCACTAACAACAAATAAATTTAAGCCAACTGGTGGCGTTATCATAGCCAACTCCAGGTTCACAACGATAATAACAGCAAAGTGAATAGGATTGATTCCCAATTGTCCTAATATCGGGAAGAAAAGTGGCATTGTAATTAAGATAATGGCAACACCTTCAAGGAAAGTCCCAAGAATGAACAGCAAAATATTAACCATTGCCAAGAACATCCATTTATTAAAGTTGCTGTCAATAATCCAACTAGCAATTGCTTGAGGGATTTGATTGTTCGTTAAATATAATCCGAAGATGATCGCAGCAGCAATGATCATAAAAATCATTGAAGTTAATTGAACTGTTTCTACTAAAACCGGTTTAATATCTTTTATTTTAATTTCTTTATAAATAAATATCGACACTATTAATCCATAAACACATGCAATTACAGCAGACTCTGTTGGCGTTGCAATCCCGCCGTAAATCGTATAAAAAATGATGAAAGGTAATAAGCCGCCCGGTATTGCCTTAATACTAGCCGCTTTCCTTTCACTCCAAGATGCTTGCGGTAATTTTCCAAAGTTATTCTTTCTTGCATAAATAATCGCACTTGTGATTAATACCAAACCTAAGAAAATCCCCGGTAGTATACCTGCAATAAATAGGTCACCGATTGAAGTACCCGTCACTGCACCATATAAGATGAAAGATAATGATGGCGGAATCAGAATTCCTAATGTCCCACCTGCAGCAACTAATCCCATCGCATACTTTTTACTATATCCGGCATTCATCATTCCCGGTATCATGATAGAACCAATGGCAGCAGCCGTAGCCGGACTGGATCCTGAAATAGCAGCAAAAATCATACAAGCTAAAATCGTAACGACCGCCATACCACCGGAAATATGTCCAACCCAGGACTTTAAAAATTCTATCAAATATTTCGCAATTCCACCTCTAGTCATGATGATTCCAGCGAATATAAATCCTGGGATTGCCATTAACGTGGTGGAGTCTAACCCATTATATATTTTCTGTGTAACAGTTATTAAATTAAAGTCTTGGACGTAAAACATAATCAAGGATGATATTGCCAATGCAAACGCGACCGGCACTCGTAAGATTAAGAATACTACGAATATCAAAAATACTAACCATTCCATTATATTCCCCCCTTTTTACAACTTCGTGTGTATATCACCAGTTTCAACTTCGCCTTTAAAGGCTTTAAATAATCTTTCGATTGTTCGTATTGACATTAAAAATCCCATAAGCGGTAATATTGAATATATAACTGATAATGGGAATCCATTTAAAGATTCCTGCCCAGTGTGGACTTTTTGCATAACGATTTCAAACCCTGATACCATAATGAAAATAAAAAATGCTAAAATTACTAAATTCCCAAAAATATCGACAACTTTCTTCATGGAATTAGGAAAAAAACGGTAAACAAGTTCCATACTAATATGGTTATTTTCACGTAATGTTGCAGAGGCACCGATTAAGATTCCCCAAACTAAAAGGATCCTAGCCACTTCGTCCTGCCATGTCGTTGGCGCTTCAAAAACATATCGTAATACAACACCATAAAATAAAATACCTAAACCAGCAATAACTAAAACACCAGCCGTCCAATCCTCAAATAGTTCTAAGCCTTTTTTTATTTTATTCATCCGTCTCACCATCCTTATTAATGAAGGGGTATATTTAGCCCCCAACAATTAACCATGTAATCGAAGGGGGGCCAATTAAAAATTATTTAGCTTATTTTAAAGAACGAGCGTAATCAAAGTATTCCTTACCAATAATCTCCTCGTACTTTTCATGCACAGGTTTTACAGCATCAATAAATGCCTGACGCTCTTCATCTGTAAGTGTTGTAATCTTTGTTTTTCCAGAATCTACAATAATTTGCTTACTTTCTTCATTTAATTCGTTTGTCCATGCAAGTTCTTGTGCAGTAACTTCTTCTACAATTTTATTAAGTTCTGTACGGATATCTTCAGGAAGACCATCCCAGAAACTAGCACTTACAAGTAATGGATAGGTAGCAATACTATGTTTTGTTTCAGTGATAAAAGCTTGAACTTCTTGGAACTTTTGCGTTTCAATATTATTGTATGGGTTTTCTTGTCCATCAACTGTGCCTTGCTGTAATGCAACATATGTTTCACTAAAAGGAATTACCGTAGCACCTGCACCTAATGCACCAAAATGATCAGCTAATACTCCACCAGACATTACGCGGAATTTAAGTCCCTCTAAATCTGATGGCTTTTTAATTTCATTCTTATTGTTGGATAGAATCATATCTCCACCAGTCCAAGTAGATAAAACTTTCATGTTATACTTTTCTAAACCAGAATAAAGTTTTTGACCTGTTTCACTAGTAGAGAATTCGATTACAGCTTCTGCACTGTTAAATAGGTATGGCATTAAGAAAATTTCAAAATTACGATCCATTCCAATCATAATAGAGTTACTTGGAGCCATCATTTGGATATTCCCTGCTTCTAATGCTTCTAAAGCAGCTTCATCACTGTAAAGTTGGCTATTTGGATAAACTTCAACTTCAACTTTACCTGCTAAACGTTCCTCAACTAATTCCTTAAAGTAATTAGCTGCTTTTCCTTTTGGTGATCTATCATCAACAACGTGTGAAAATTTAATTACAATTGGCTCAGCACTGCCTGAATTATTTTCTCCTTCTCCAGTTTCTGGTGCAGCATTGTCTTTACCACCACATGCTGCTAAAAAGATACTCATACACATCATTAATACAATCGAAAGTACAAAGGATTTCTTTTTCATTTTTTAACAACTCCTATGATTTTTTTGTGACTCTTTAAAATAAAGTTTTAAATCTTTTGCTCAATAAACGCTTTAACCGTTTTTATTACTTCCTCTACAATTACAGATAAAGCTTTTTCTCCAATATCTTTTGCTGCATGACGAGCATCATCACTAATGCCTCCAACGCCAACGCTATTATTCGGGCGTGAAATATAGATTCTCCTTGCATTATCTACATTTGGAATCTTATCTTCTCGAAGTGGCGGACGTTTTTCCAATTTTACATTTTCTGGAGTAAGCGCTAACATTAATGATGTTTCAAATCCCCCAGCATGCCCTGGTACCCTACCTAAATCCAACGCATTACATTCACTAATTAGTCTGTCCCAAGCTATTGTCCAATATGATGCAGCCCCAATAGAAACTTGACACTCTCGCGACATGTCTCTTGCAACTATTCTTATCGCTTCGTCATTTCCACCATGAGAATTTAATATCAGAATGTTTTTACAACCAAATGTAACTAATGATTGTACAAGGTCTTTAAGCAACAAAATTAATGTTTCACTTTTTAAAGACATGGTTGGAAAAGGGAAATGATGATGAGAATTTCCATAACTTACAACAGGTGCTTTAAAAACTGAGTAATTAGAATCCATAGCATTGCACACTCTCGTTGCAATTGCGTCGATAATAATGGTATCCGTATTTATTGGAAGATGGGGGCCATGTTGCTCTATTGCACCAACCGGAATAATTACTAAGCTGTTTGAAATCTTCTCTGCAATTTCTTCTCTTGTCATTTCATCGATATTCAAATCTCTTCACCTCCTTCATTGAAAATCGTATCAATAAGTGTTAAATTTCTATTAAAGGATATTTTCCTTATATATTCCCTTAATGAATAGTTTAATAAACTTTTAATTTTTTGTCAATTCCATTTAATGAATTATCTTAAAGTTTGTTATATTCTTAATGTTATAGATTGATTCTCATAATACAGGGAGAAGGGGTTTTCTAGATGAAGACAAGATTAGGGATCGTAGGACCTGAGGACTCTGTTAAATTAATTTTAGATGTGGCAGATGAATTCTCAGATATCATTAATATCCCTTTTGTATATAAAAGATTTGAAGAATCCAGAGAAATAGTGAATAAAGCAAAGGATGAGGTGGATGTGTGGTTATTTTCTGGACAAGCACCGTACGCATTCGCAGAGGAATATTTAATAAACCAGAATGGTTTTTATCCCCCATTAAACGGATCGAGTTTATCGAAGGTACTGCTAGATATATCATATAAAGATAAAAAGAGTTTGAATAAGTTAAGTATTGATACAATCCCTCAAAATGAGGTATTAGAAACATTTACGGAATTAGGACTTAATACAGGAGAGCTGCAGTTATTGCCGTACAAGGGATATAAACCCAAAGATGAATTAGTAGATTTCCACTATCAACTATATAAAAAAGGGATCGTGGAAAGTTGTATTACCTATATACGTTCCGTTTATGAAACGTTGAACAACATGAATGTTCCAGTATATCGAATTAAACCTACCAGAATGGTGATCAGAGAAACTATTTCAATTGCTTCTCAAAAAAGCGAAATGTTACATTTTAAAAGCTCTCAAATCTCAGTTTTGATACTGCAAATTTACGATATGAACAATTTAATAGGAGAAAACAGTGTATCATTTGATGCCTATCGATTAAATCTTAAATTACAAGATATTATTATAGAGTTTACAGAAAGTATATCAGGTTCTTTTATCCAATTAGGAAATGATAAATTTATCATTTTTTCAACAAGAGGTGCTTTAGAAAGCCAAAATAACAATGAAATTTTCACTCTTTTAGAAAAAGTAATCTTAATTACTACATTGACAGCCAATATCGGAATTGGTTACGGAAAAACAGTTTTTGGAGCTGAACAAAATGCCTACCTAGCACTTAATCACGCAAAGAATAATGGGAAAAATATTGCCATGCTCGCGAATGAGAATGGAGTTATCGAAGGCCCACTGCAAAAACAAAACAGCCTTTCGTTCAGTTATCGCTCTGAGGATTTAGAATTGATTGAAAAGCTAAAAAATGCTGGCGTAAACATAAGTACATTTAATAAAATACTTTCCATTCAGGATAATTTAGGTCAAGGCTCCATTAATTCTACAAACCTCGCCAAATGGTTGGATATGACGCAACGAAACGCCAGAAGAATTTTAAGTGACCTTGAGAAACATAACCTAGCCAAAATTGTCGGCATTGAAACATCTTCGACAAGAGGGAGACCAAGTAAAATTTACAGGGTTGAATATATAAAAAAGTAAAAAGGCCAACGGAGATACTGGTTTCAGAATAAAGACAAAAAGCATTGGGACATTCCCAATGCTTTTTTATGTTTAATCCATTAATTTCGAAGAATTTATAAAATTAACCAATTAGTACTTTTCATCAGCCTTCTTGGGATAATGGTTCAATAAATACCTCAAATACCCCTCCACAAATCCCACCATCTTCATAAAACAATCCTTTTGTGAGGTCTACCGTATGTTTATCTGGGATTCCTTTATCAATGACTTGTAATGCCTTTTCAATTACCTCGGCTTCTCCACATCCTCCTCCAATTGTCCCAAAAATTTCACCGTTCCTCATAATAATCATTTTTGATCCTACATTCCTTGGAACAGACCCCTTTTTTTTAATAATTGAAGCAAGGGCTGCGGCATCACCTCTTAATCGTAATAAGACCGCCTTTTCAATCAAGTTCACGTTATCCATTTTTACCACCTCGAAAACCTAATTTTGCTAAACCTCGAATTTCTTGACTTAATGATTGCCCAGCTTTTTTGTTTTTGACCATTAACATTTCAGCTAGAATACTTATCGCAATTTCCGAAGGTGTCTCTGCACCAATATCGAGGCCAACCGGGGTAAAAATGTGATCCAAAGCCTTTTCGCTAAAGTCTTCCCTTAGTTGTTCTAATACTCCCGCTATTCTTCGTCTGCTCCCTATCATGCCAATATAGGCAGGTGAATCCTCTCGCTTTAACAATTCCTGTAGACTAATGACATCAAATTGATGGCCTCTAGTCAGTAGCAAAATCCATGTATTGGCTGTAATCTGGCAATCTCTAAAATAATCCATAAAGGAGCAACAAATCACTTCATTGGCGAATGGAAAGCGTTCTTTCCTCGCTAACTCTTTGCGGTCATCAATTACGGTAATTCGGTAATTTAACAGGGAGGCGAATTGTACGACTGGCTCACATACATGCCCAGCCCCAGCAATAATAAGGTGAGGTTCAGGTTGAAATACTTCTACAAAAGCTTCTATTTCTATCCCGTTCAATTGAAAGCGAATACATTTCGTCTTTTCTTTTTGAATGAAAGATTGGCATAAATCTATTAAACTTACAGAAACATTTTCTGTCTCTATATATTCATGATAAGTGGTTCCATCCTCCCAAACTAAAAACTTTTTTCCTAAAAAATCCTGTTGGGGATGCGAGGTAATCGTCACTAATGCGCTTGATTTTTGTTCATTCAATCCATTATTTAATAGTTGAAGCATTTTTGAACTCATCATCTTGTCTCACTCACCGCTTTAGCATTCAACTCTGTCATGTTCCTTCCTCCAATCCCCCCTTGGATTCAAGAAAATGACGCAATAAATTGAGTGCCACTGCTTTCCGATAAACTGCCGTTGAGCGATGATCATCGATTGGTTTTATGATACTATTAAAATCGGCGACAACCCCATCAATGACCTGAGCGTCCAACGGAAAAGCTACTCCCGATAATTTCTTTTCAATATCTAGGGAACGGACGATGGTTGGCCCCACAGCACCGAAGGCAAATCGAGCATCAACAATTCTACCTTCTTCCATACGAATCGACCCTGCAAATGATATTTTCGCTATGGCATCAGCTCTTCTGTTCGCCACTTTCTCAAATACAAAAGAAGTTTGCTCCTCTCGCACATTTGGCAAAATGATTTCTGTGACGATTTCATTTGTGAATCTATTCACTTTTCTTGGTCCTTGAATAAAGTCACCAATGTCTGCAACCCTTTCTCCTTTAGAGGATCGCAGTCGAATTTTCGCGTTATAAAGATATAACAAAGGCAAAGTATCTCCTGCCGGAGATGCGTTGCAAATATTCCCGCCTAATGTTCCTCTATTTCGAATCGCTGGCGCGGCAATTTCTTTTATCGCTTTCTTTAGTATTTCCGGTATTAGTGGGTGTTCCATCAATTCGGTATAGGTACAACAAGCACCGATATAAAGGTCATGATTCATTTTATAAATCCGTTTTAGCTCCTTTAAATGGTCGATAAATATGACTGGTTTATCAATCTTTGCAGGTGCACCTCTTGAACTTTTATGCTGTACCATGAGATCTGTGCCACCCGCCATAACTTGGCATTGCTCTTTATTTAGCTGAGAAATCGTTTCTTCCAAACTCATAAACCGAAAGGATAGGATAGTTTGCATTACCATAGCCCTTCACCCTTTTTCGCCGCTAATTTAATCGCATCTACAATCATGTTATATCCCGTACAGCGGCACAAATTTCCCGAGATACCTTCCCGAATTTCTTCTTCTGTAGGATTGGGATTTTGGGATAACAAGGCCGCACTTGCCATAACCATTCCCGGTATACAAAAGCCGCACTGCACAGCACCTGCTTCAGCATAGCAATCACTCAAAATTTGAAATGATTCCTTCTTACAATATCCATCAATGGTATTAATATTGGCTCCTTCGATAGCGGCGATCGGGATGAGACAGCTATTTTGTACAAGATGATTGACAAAGACACTGCAAGCCCCGCATTCTCCATCGCCACAACCTTCCTTAGTGCCTATTAAATCAAATTCATCTCTTATTACATCGATTAATCTTACCGTGGGGGGAGCCTTGGTTTCTACTGCTCTTCCATTCAGATGAAATCTAATCAATCCCTTCACCAACCTTCTTTGTCAAACTTCCAATAATCACTTCTGGCGTTACAGGTATTTGATAAAAGGATATTTGCAAGGCATCCTCTATAGCTGCTTGCACAGCAGGAGCTCCACCCGTTAATGGCAATTCACCGACACCTTTAGCGCCATAAGGTCCTCCAGCATAAGGATTTTCATAGAGTTTGCTTTCAATATGGACCATATCCATCGCTGTTGGGGGTCCATAATCTGAGATGCTTCTTTGTAGGATTTTTCCTGATTTAGACGTCATTTTTTCCATAAAACCGTAAGCGACTCCTTGTGCGATGCCGCCATCGATCTGCCCTTTGACAATTCGTTCATCAATCGCTTTTCCGATATCAAAGCTTCCGTAGATCCTTTCCAATTTGACATTACCCGTTAAGGTATCCACTTCCAGTTCAACGAAATTAACTCCCCACGAATATGCAGGATAAGCATCTCCAGAGAATTTTTCCTCATCCCAAGGAATCATTTCTTCATGAACATAGTGTTCTTCTACTTCTTGAGAAACACCTGATTGCCACTCTGCTTTCAGATTTCTTGCTGCCCGTTCCAGCAGTTTTCCCACGATCATCGTCGTCCTAGATGCTACAGTTGGACCGGAATCAGGAACTTCTTTCGTATCTGGATACGGAAACGATATATTTTCATAAGGCAGTTCAAGCTCTTTGGCTACAATTTTGCTCATGGTGGTTAACACGCCTTGACCAATATCTGCATTGGAGATTTTGATCAAAACTTGATCCTTTTTTGTTTTGGCTAATTTTACTATAGCTTTAATATGATCTCTTTCCCCGCTGCCTGTGAATCCACAGCCATGCAGGAAAAAGGAAGCACCTATCCCTTTTTTGTAGCGCTTATTTTGTTGGTTAAAGGCATTCAAGCTTTCTCTTTTCTTTTCATAGTCCATGGTTCGCATTAAATCCTGTATCATGTCATCTAATAAAATCGGATCTCTATATCTCCCGTTGGTAATGGTTGGGTCGCCATGTTTTACCAAATAGTTCCGTTTATATTCAATGGGATCTCTCTTTCCTATTCTGCTTATGTGTCCCAGATGACTTTCAATACCCGCAAAACTTTGCGGTGCGCCAAACCCTCGAAAAGCTCCATTAGGAACGGTATTGGTTTTCAGTGCATAGCCTTTCGCATGAAAATGAGGAATTTTATATACTCCTGCACTGTTTAGTAAAGCCCGCTGCAACACAACAGGACTTAAACCTGCATTGGCCCCGCCGTCAAGAAAAAGCTCTATATACATGCATAGAATATTTCCTTTTTCATCCAAAGCAGTGCGATATTTAAATTTGGCTGGATGTCTCTTTGTCGTTACTTCCATATCCTCCGCACGCTCAAACAGAAGGAAGACCGGTTTTTTGACAACCTTAGCAGCAACGCCCACATGACAAGCCATCATGGATGGGAAATCTTCCTTCCCTCCAAATCCGCCACCTGTAGGACTTTGTATCACCCTTACTTCATCATCCTCACATGCCAACGCACTAATCAGTGCATTTTTCACATAATAAAGACATTGCATGGATCCTTTTACAAGGATTTCCTCATCTTTATATATCCCAAGCATGCCTTGGGGTTCTAAATAGACATGTTCTTGATACCCCGTTTCGTACTCTTCTTCAATTATTTGATGAGCACTTTTTTCGATAGATTGGATCACTTCCAGGCTTTCACCAAATTCGTGACTGGCGAAAACGCCCGTTTTATCCTTTTGTTTTATCGCTTCTTCTAATGTAAAGATGGCCTCATGTTCTTCAATATCCACTTCTACTTCATCTAATAATTGATAAAGAACGTCTAACTTTGGACCAACGAGCATGAACATGGGTTCACCAATATAATTGACCCACTCATTAGCAAAAATGGGCTGATCTTTATTTAACATTTTCACAAAATTAGCCCCAGTGATGTGCTCTGCTCCAACCTTTTCATAACCTGCAGGCAATGGAGGTAACCGGATGGATCGTACTTTACCGTATGCGATAGGCGAGCGATACAATACACCATAAAGCATAGAATCTAATTTCTCGTCGCTTATATAAGCAAGTTGACCCGATAATTTCTCATCATGATCTTTTTTCTTTACAGAGACACTTATATCCTTAGCAAACATGAGAGCAACACCCCTTATGGTAGTTTAAAATAACCTATTATAGGATGTAACATTTATCGTTTTCTGCTGCGTTCATTATAGTACTCTATTGCTTTGTTGAAATCTTCCGGAGTATCCAAATCCATAAGGACACCAGGATCCTTTACATTCAAAAAATTCTTTTCATATCCTTGAAGAATATACCGCAAATTACTATCAGCATTCGCTTCAAGGATACGTTTTTTTATCTCAACCGTTAATTTAATCGGGTGACCACCTTTCATTTGATAACTTGGAATCACTATGTTTCCATTTTCTTTTACTAAGTTTTGAATTGTTTCCTTTTCGACAAGCGGGCAATCTCCAGGTGTAATAAAAAAATGAGATGCACTCACTTCTCTACATCCTCTTTGTACGGAACTAAACATCCCCTGGTTAAATCTTGGATTAAACACACAAACGATTTCCATGTCATAATAGTTATGATTCTGCATTTCTATTGTTACTTCTTTTAAGCGCTCCCCTTGAAAGCCGCTCACAATTATAACCTTTTGGCATATACCGTCAAATTTAGAAACGGTATGTTCCAATACTGTCATTATCCCTAGTTTAGAAGTCATTTTAAAATCATTGGCCCTGCTTGAATAGCCGGCAGCAAGGATGACCGCTTCCATCGACTCCATCTAATGGCCTCCCTAGTGTAGATAATAAAATATATGCTCCTGCATTTTTCGTATAACCTGATAATTTCTCCTGCCTTCATCGCCAACCAAAACAGTTGAAAATTTTGATTCGAATTTTTTCACATTATACTGCACTCACTTGTTAAGTACCTTTCAATTCTTTAAACATATTATGGTTATGAAAATACAAAGGTTTTGAATGTTCCGAGGAGGTAAGGATATGTATTATTATGGGGATCCAAATTATTATTATAACCCGTATTATCATGTGAATTCGTATCATCCAACTGAAATTTATAATCCTAATGCACAAAGTTTTGATGAGTTCCTTGACTACTCCATGCGTCAGCCCGTTGACTTAGGTACTCGTTGGGAAGTTGAAGAAGGTGGCTGGAGTGGGGTTTGGACCCGGAGAGGGAACAGTAATGTATTTGATGCGAGATGGACGAGACAAGGAGCAACTCCTATTACGGCTGTGATGAGAATACAAGTACAAGATAACTTTGTTTGTATTTCTCGTCGTAATAGTAGTGACGGGAACAATTGTCAATATGTAGGTAGAGTTGTAGGGAATCGTGTGACAGGAACAAACGTATGTGATCGTGGAGGTGGCTCTTGGAGTGCAACTATCCAAAGAGGTCCGCAAGTACCTGACTTAGGCAGACGATGGGAGGTTCAAGAAGGTGCTTGGAGAGGTGTCTGGACTCGAAGAGGAAACAGCAATACCTTTGACGGTAGGTGGACCAGACAAGGAGCCACACCTATTACAGCTGTCTTGACGATGGAACAGGATGGAAATAATGTACGGATTCTCCGCAGGAATAGTAGTGATGGGAATAATTGCCGATACACCGGCAGAATTCAAGGTAGAAATGCAAGTGGAACATTTACCTGTGATCAGGGTGGAGGTCAATGGACAGCAACGATACGTGGCTAACAAAAAAAATTTTACTAGAAGATTAAGCGAATCGCCCTAATAGTATAGCAGTAACTAGGATGAAGATTGAAAATCATGAGCCTATCTCCCAGTTGAATACAGCTGGGAGATAGTTTTTTTCAGGCTCTTTTCTAAACGCTTTTTCGTACTATTAATATGTTTTACTTCAAACTATTAGAATAATTGAATTGGATGGCATTTTCTTTGTTTTCACTGTTACTTCGTCACTGATTAGAGGCATTATTTTTTTGGAGAAAGTTTATTCATGTACAAAAATAAAAATGACTCCTAATTTAATTTCTAATAAGGAGTCATTTTCATGTTATTTACCTTTTTTCTCCGAAAATAAATTTTTTAGTTTTTTAGTTAATCCTATTAATGCTGGTAAAAAGACAGGCAGCATGATAAAGCTTAACAATACAAGTCCTATTAAAACTAAAATAGCCACTTGCATTAATGTTACGATACCTGATGGGATCAAGGCTGCAAAAGTACCACCTAAAATTAAGGCTGCTGATAATACTACGCCTCCAATTTGTTTTGCAGCATCAATAATTCCTTCACTTCCCTGATCTTTCACTTCATCAAAACGCATCATTAGGAAGATACTGTAATCCACTCCTAGAGTAACAATCATTATGAAGCTAAAGAATGGTACATTCCAACTCAATATACTTTGACCTAGAAGTGCATCACTTAGTAACCCTGAAAGACCAAGCGATGTATAGTAAGCTAAAATTAACGAAGCGATAATAATAATTGTTTGCCAGATTGAACGTGTGATAATCACTAATACAATTGCAATACCAATCATCATGATGACAATTGTACGTGTAAAGTCTTTACTAGAAATTTGTTGTAAGTCAACGTTTGCTGCAGATTTACCACCTAATGCAATTTCCGCATCATAAAGACTCGAACCTTTTGCCGTTGCTTTAATTTGTTCATCGATGTCTTCAATAATAGACATCGCTTCTTTTGAGTATGGATTCACGTCTAAAATAATAGTCATACTTGTTATTGTCCGATCTTCAGACATGTACATATTTAAGCTTTCTTCAAAGTCTTCTCCTTCTAATACTTCTTGAGGAATGTAGAAGACACTATTTGAATTTGAATTACTAACTTCACTAAGATATTCTTGCGCCTCTAATAAACCATCACTGATTTCATTTAAACCATTTGTACTTTGTCCTAATCCATTTTGTAATAGATTAATATTAACTTGAAGCTCGGCTAAGCCATCTTGTAATTGTTTTTGTCCTTCGTTTACAGTAGATAAACCCGTTTCAAGCTCTCCTGTTTTTGAAATAATTTGATCGACACCAGCTTCACCTGTTTCAAGTCCAGTAGCTAACGTACTTGCCCCAGTTTGTAATTGCCCTGCACCAGTTTCTACCTGTTGTAAGCCGTTTCTAATTTGAGAAAATACTTTATTTGCTTCTTCTAAAGAAGTAACTGCAACTTCGTATTGTGGTGTAAGTTCATTTAATTTTTCTGCTAATTGTGAAAGTTGCTTCTGAGCACCTTGAGCAGTACCAATAACTGATTGTACATTGATATCGAGAGCTAACTCTGGATTTGATTGGACTAATGCATTCATTGATTTTTCAATTGCTACATAACCTTGATTTGCATTTGCTATTGCATTTTCCATTGTAGCGAACAATTCACTAAATGCACTAAATCCATTTTCAATTTCTTTGTAGCCTGCTTGTAACTTCGATGCTTCATCATTTAGAAAACTTACACTTTGTTTTAAAGTACTTAAGCCAGTAGATAATTCTGTAGCACCATTTGCTCCATCCTTAAATCCCTGAGCAACTTGGTTTAAAGCTTTATCTAGTTTTCCTACACCTTGCTCCAATGAAGACGTACCATCTATTAATTGTTGTATACCGTCAAAGCTATTTTGATCGACCTGTCCTAGTTGGTTTTTTGCATCTGAAAGTCCACCATTAATTGTTCCTAAACCTTCTTGAGCGGAATCAAGTCCTTCATTTAACGTTTCTGTTTGTTCTTGAATATATAAATCTTGTATTTTCTCACCTGAAGGACGAGTAACAGAAAGAACTTGTGAAACCCCATCTACTCTTGAAATTACATCAGTCAACAGTTCGATTTCTTGTAATCCTTTTTGAGTAGCAAGAGATTCACCAGCCTTAATAACTAGAGAAGTTGGTGAAGAAAATCCAGCTGGGAAATGCTCTTCAATTACTGTAATTGCTTGTTTTGATTCATATTCATCACTAATTTCAACTAAATCGTTATAATTTAGATCGCCTGTATATTTCAAAATAAATGGGACAGAAATAATGGAAACAATCGCTAATGCTGCAATTGGTCTAAAAAAAGAATGCTTTGATAAAAATAACCAAATTTTATTTTCACTATGTCCATTGATAGACTTAGCTGGCCAGAACATCTTAATCCCAAGTACACCCATAAAGAATGGATTTAAAGTAAGCAATACAAGCAATAGTACTGCAACCCCAATTGCAACCGCTGATGTAGCTTGATACAATTTAAATTCAGCTAAATAAAGCGCCATAAATCCGATAAATACTGCAATACCGCTATAGATAACTGTTTTACCTGCAGTTCGATAAGTTTCAGTAATGGCTTTTAAAATATGTCCTCCCTTACCCAGTTCTTCTTTAAAACGCGTGTAAAGTAAAATATTATAATCTGTCCCAACCCCAAACAAAATAACTATCAGGAAGACTTGAGTAAAGTTTGAGAATGGGAAGTTAAACTTATCAACCAATTGAGTGACAATACCAAGTGAAACAATATATGATACACCTACTGTAATAAGAGAAATTAAAGGAACTATCGGAGAACGGAACACTAAGACTAACACCACTAAAATAAAGATAATTGCAATACCTTCTGTTTTCTTAATTCCTTCTTGTGATGATTTTGCGAAATCATCTAAAACGATATCTGTCCCCGTATAATACGAATCGACAGACGCTACTTCCGTTTTCTCCCGTAAGCTTTGCGCTACTTTTTCAACAGTTCCTTGATTTTGGTCAACGTATATTTGAGTTAAAATCGTTGTACCGTCTTCAGACACAAGTTGTTTTTCTGCTTCATCACTATCAGAGTGAGCAAGCATATCTGTAATGCCAAGTTCTTCACTATTATCTTTTAATATTTGAACGACTTTGTCTATGTCATTTAACTGTTTTTCATTTAAAGGCTCATCGCTACCACTCGTAAACACAGCGATAAACTGATAATTTTCCGTTTCCTCATTCGCCATTTCTGTCAACAAATCCGACGCTATCTCACTTTGAGTATAGGATGGGATTTCTGTTTGACCTTTTTCACGTACCAATGTATCTAGGTTTGGCATTGTAAAAATCATAATAACTGAAATAACTACCCAGAACACGAAAGATGCAGTACGTATATTTAGCCAATTTTTCAAAATTGATCACCTTTCTTCTAAAAGAATTAAAACAACCTTAACAATACTTTAGCACGAGAAAAAAGGTTAAAATATAGACAATTAGGGTCGTACTGTTTAAAAATAATGACTTAATCTGGAGTTGAAGAAATGAAACATGGTGATGAAACAAAACGAATTCTTGCTGCATCCTTAAAGGCACTAATGAAAAATAAATCCCTCGAAAAAATATCCATTCGTGAACTAACTGACCAATCGAATATGAACCGACAAACCTTTTATTATCACTTTGAGGATATTTATGATTTACTCAAATGGACATTCCAACAAGAAACTATTCAATTCTTAGACGTTCCTGAAAATGCATCTGTTTGGAAAGAAGGTTTACTACAGCTTTTCAACTATTTAGATGAGAACCGGGAATTTTGTATATGTGCACTGCGTTCTTTAGGCCGTGGACATTTAAAACGCTTCTTTTATTCAGATATTCATAGCATTTTTGGAAGAGTCATTAAAGAATTTGGGGGAAAATTGAATGCATCCGAGGAATATATGACATTCCTTACGCACTTTTATACTTTGTCACTGGCAGGACTGGTGGAGAGCTGGTTACTTGGGGAAATGGATCAAACCCCTGAAGAGATTATCGAAATGATTAATATTTTTATACAGGATCAAATACTCGGCGCAGAACATAGAATAAACGGACATCTCAAAAGTAATTGAGGTGCCTTGAAATCATCAATTTGTGCCTGCCATACGAGTTTTCAATATAAAAACATTTGCTGACTAGAGTTAAAATGATCAGTATTTTAAAACTTACAATATTAAATATTGGGATAGGATACTAGATACCAACCAAAATTAGGAAACACAAACAAGGCTTCTCAAAAGTTTATTTAACTTTTGAGAAGCCTCTTTTTAATTCTCTATGTGAGCAAATGCTAGCATTACACTCTCATCTTACATAAGACCCTTATACATCAAGGGGTGGAACGGCTTATTACATCATGCCGCCCGTAAGATGAGAGTGTGTTATATCGTTAACGAGAGGTGCAAAAAGTGCGGTAAATCAACGTTTTGGATATTATTTGCTGTAACATCTTTAACGAGGATTTACCGATTTTTATGGGATTACGTTAGCATAATGTTAACATTTTATTTGTATGATGTTGATTCCAAGATACAAATTTAAATTAATGAAGCAATAAACATATTAAAAAAACTAGAACTAAGTCTATATTCGTTTGCCAGCATCCCATAGATTTTAGTTAAAATGTTAAACTGTTCCAACTAGTTGAGTTTCTGGGAAAAGTTCTTTTCCCCACATTTCTATTTGTTCAACTTTTCTTTTAAGCGTAAACAAATCATCATCTTCTTTATTTAAATGGATTTCAACATGAAGAGGATTTAATGTATATAATAAAATTAGTATATCTTTTGCAGTTTTTACTTTTTCGCTTGTTGAAAAAGCTTCAATAAAGCCTCTATCAATTAAACCTTTAGTTCTTTCTAAAAAATGACTTTCACTGTGTAGAACTAATCTGTACATACAATTTTTAAAATAATCTTGTAAATCTTGTGAAGGTAAATGAGATAATACATCTTCATTAGTCGTTAATTCCTCAATCCCCATTTTATAATTAAAGGTTGTGAATGCTTCTAAAACTCGACGCATTATATTTCCAATAGTTAAATCCAATGTTTCTCTATTATTATCCATTGCGTAATCATATATATTTTGTAGTAAAATACTATACTCATTAAATTTCTTATTGTGAATTGGCTTTATCGAACGGTTTATCAATTGATTAGTTGCTATCTGTTTCTTTAAACCTATATCACTATAAATCTTTTGAAAATGCTGAAATGATTCGAGGTCATGTGTAAAAATAATAGCTTTACTCTCAGGATTTGCGGTATGTAATTCGTTTAAAATGAATCTTAAAAATGAATAAACTCCAACTTTATTTTCGAAATCGAAACTTGATATTGGATCATCAATGACTAAAAGTGATTTATCATTGAACACTTCTTGAATAGTTTTACCTTTAAAAAGTTGAGAAAAGAAATAGCATAAAGAGATAGCATTTCTTTCACCAATTGATAACGAAGATAATTTTACATTTTCGCCCCTACATTTCACAAGATAAGAATCTTCATGTGGGTGTAATGATAACCTAGTGGAATCATAAAAAATATATTTAAGATAATCATTAATTACATTACAAGCAATATCTATATTGGCAATCTTAGATTCTAAAACTTCTAATTGCCTTTTTAATTCTTTACCTTCACTCTTCAATAATTCAAGCTTTTCCTCTAAATCTTTTTCATATGCTTGCTTTTCTTTATATTGTTCTACAAGTTCTTTAACATCTTTATAAGCCAAATTTAGATTTATTTTAGATAAGCTTTGGATTAAAATATTCTTCTCCGAAAGGCTATCGTTAAAAGCCCTTATAAAGTCGTTACATTTTGAAATAAGTGCATTTAAATTATTTAAGTGTAAAGATGGGTTAATATCATTAACGATTGGAGTGTATGGATTATTCTTCTTTGATGTTATAAGTTGTTTTATTTTTCCTAAAGATTCGTTGTATATATGAATTAAATCTTTCAGCGAAAATAGTAAATCCTTTTCTAGAAGAGTATTGTATAAAGATAAATCTAAAGTTATAGGTTCAAGTTTTATGGCCTCTAACTCGTTAATATGTTCATTTGCTGCATCTGTTTGTAATATTTTTTTTATCACATCTAAAACAGTATTCTTATGTTCATCTGGAACAGATTGATAACAAAATGGACAATCATTTTGAGAATCATTTTTCATGAAAGTCTTAGACTGATTCAAAAATTCCCCACTACTCTCTCGAATAACTGATAGTATTGCTGTTTCTCGTTCATTAAGTTCAGGCTCAGTAATCGTTTTTTGTAAGAGTTGATTTATAAAGTCAATATTTGTAGAAATAGTAATTGAACTTATCTGACTAAAAGGATTTAATGTATTAATTTTTTCTAAATGTTTTAGTTTCAAATTAAGTTCCTGTAACAAATCATCATAACTTTCTTGTGTATCAACATGGTTGAGTAGATTATTAATCAAATTTACATCTACTTTAGCATTAATCTTAGTGTTTTGAATTTTACTTTGTGTGCTAGCCCAACGGTCTTTTAGTTTTTCTCTAACAGCTTCTTTAAAGTAAGCAGAAGATTTTGGGTTCAACTTATTCTGAAGTTGATTATATTCATGTGATGCGATAGCATATTCATTTCGTTTATGGTCTAGTGAATTTTTAGTCCCTGAAATTTGTGTGTGTAATTCCTGTTGATCTCCTAGCATAACAATTGTGTCTAAACCATTATCTTTAAAATGTATGTTTTCTAAAATGAAATCTTCGTTATATACATAAGTTTTTATTGAAGATATGGTTGCTGTTTCCATTGGCTGTGTCCCTTGTTGCGGGTGTGCTTTCAATTCTTTGATGACTATGTTTGTAAATTCAGTTTCTGCTTCATTTATCTCTCCAAGAACTTTTTTATAATTTTCATTTATAGCACGTGAAATACTGGATTTTCCACTTCCATTTTTACCGTAGACTAGAGAAGCTACCTGATTATGTTTTTTAAAAAGTTGAATTTCTTGAGTGCTAGTAAAATATCCACCTGTGATTTCTAGACCTGCTAAATTCATTTATAATCCTCCAAATAAAAATAGTAACGAAAGGTTTGTTAATTGATAGTTTGAATAGTATATTAATTACTCTAATAACCAGTGGGAAATAAAATGATTCCTCAATCATTACTAATAGGATAAAATTTATTATCTAGATTTTTTAGGATTTTCCAATAATCTAATCACGATATTCCCACTTGTTTTAAAATACTTTTTGCCTCTTCCATTGAAATAGGTAAAATAGCATTACCCCTTCTTTTACTCCTTAGAAAATCCCATTAGCTGAATACTAAAAATTATCTATCTGCTAAAAAGCATTAATCACTTGTCCAACGCTCAGTTACACCAATAACACCTAGATGTTTAAAAACTTATACAAATGTTTTACAGAAAAACAGACGGCGCTGCCTACTACCTTAATAGATTAAGATAATCTATTGTTTTCAGTGAGTTTCTTTATTAAAGTTAAGATATCAGTTGCTAAGTTTGGAGATTCATAAGTAATTAACAAGTTCTCTTTATAAAATTCATCGTATAACTTTCTTTTTTCTAACCATCGTTCCGAATACTGTTCATTATTCAACATTCCGATATGTTCTAAGAAATAAGTTTTCCCATTTAGTATAATTGTAAAGTCTGGAGACATTTGTTTGCCATTTGGTGCGAATAATGCTTGTTCATATTCATACGGTACATTTTTATTGTATAAAGTGTTTGCAATAATTACTTCTGATTTTGATCGAACCTTATCTCCTTTTTCTGTTGTATAAATTCTTTGTAAATCCCACTTACTCACGCCAAGAAATTGAGCTATTTCTTGATGCAACTCAATAGAATTGTCTGTACGATCAATTGTGTATACGAAATAATCAAGTTGGTCGTATTTAAACTTCTTCTTTTCCTCAATCATTTCATTTATTCGTTGTTCAAAAGGTTTTAGATCATCAACTAATACTTCAACTATCAAACATTTTGCTAAACTTCTTTTAACCGTACATTCTCCTTTTAACAAAGATTCAAAAACTAAATCAGAGAGTTCTTCTGGAGTGTAGTCTGTTTTTTTAAATGTAGTTATAAATGTTTTCGGCTTCGAAGCATCTAATGCTTTTTGGAGATCTGGATTTTTAATATCCTCTAAGATTTTCAATGAATGGATGGCTTTTGCACATATATTAACTGCTCCAACATCCAGTAAATACGGTAGACATAATTGCAATATATCATCATCGTAATATTCAATATTTTTAAAGCCTTTTTTACCATTCCTAATTTCTTCAAATTTTTCTTCCATTTTCTCATATGATGGGAAACTTTTATTAATAAAGTGTGTTTTCTTAACTTGAATATTCTTGTCCGTATATAAAAGGTATGCATTCGATGCTTCTTTATTACGTGAAGCACGTCCGACCTCTTGATAATACTGTGCAATTGATTCAGGAATCATAAAATGAATAACTAACTTGATATCTGGGATATCGATTCCCATTCCAAACGCATTTGTTGCAAAGATTAAATCAATTTCATTATCTTTATATTTTCGAATTATATCCTGCTTTTCATTACTAGATAAATCTGCGTGGAAATAAACAGATTTAAGTCCTTTTTCTTTTGCTTTCTCTGCAAAATCTTCCACTCCACGTTTGCTATATTTTCTATATACATAAACTAATGTTTTTTCATTTTTATGTTGTTCTAATAAGTTCCAAAAAGTCTCTTCTTTTTCATTCTCATCATTAAAGTGCTTACAAATTAAATTAATCTCAGTTCTCATTAAATGAACATCTTTTATGACATTTTGGTCGTTAATATAAAAGTTCTTTTTTATATCTTCAATTTCTAACACATTCAAAGTTGCAGAAAGCCCTAAAACAACTGGCCATTTATCAAACACCGTATTTAAAAAAGTAGGTATATGAGTATATAAAGGTCTAAAACTCTCGCCCCACTGTGAAATACAATGTATTTCATCAATTACTACCAATTTAATATCTTCCTTACGTTTCTTTAACGCCTTTTCTAATAATCCATCCATTGCTAAACGTTCTGGACTCACAAAGATGAAGCTAGGTGTATAGTCTCCACTATATAATTTAGACAATAATTCGATTTGATCTTTTTGTTTAACATCTGCGTGTAATTTCAGAACAGATATATTTTGTTCACGCAATTTCTCTACTTGTTCGTCTATTAAAGCAATAAGAGGTGAAACAACTATCGTTATTCCGTTAAGTGCCATACCAGACACCCAATAAATTAACGACTTTCCTCCACCAGTTGGTAAAATAGCTAACGAATTATTATCACCTAAAATATTATTAATTACTTTCTTTTGTATTTCTTTCAATGTTATTTCTTCAGCCATTTTAGGGAAATATTCTTTAAACACTTCTTCTACCTGCATTAAACCCATTCCTCTCGAATGTTTCTAGTTAATTCAGCAATTTCTCCTTCATGACATTTTGCTACAAATTTTAAAAAGTCATTAACAAAAACATAACGATATTTTTCCGAAAAATGAACGCCTAATTCAATATATTTTTCTAACAATAAACGATAAATTAAATAACTGTATATCCCAAATAATTGGTATGGATAATAGAAATTTTGTTGAGTGACAACTTTATCAGTTAAAATCATTAAAAATTCAGAGTCTTGCTCGCAACCAAAATCCTTCTTATCGCTTAAATACCATAATGCCCAAATAGCTTCTCTTGATCGATGGGGAAAATACTCAGGCAATAATTTATGTGCTATATAACTTTTAATTCCTCCACCTATTACTCCATCCACTCCATAGCCTGTGGTATCAAAAGTCGATTGTTCCAATAAATCATTTTCTATTAAATCTTCTATTTCATAATCACCATTGTAATCATATCCATCCCACTTTTCAGGATATTCATTAACATAAGTTGCAATGTTAGTCATCACTTCTAACAAATAATTTGCATTACAAATATTAAATTTTATTTTAAACTGATCTAAACTTTTGTCTTTACTATTCAATGTTTTTCTAATCATGGAGCAATCTCTTTTTAAATCATTCTTAAAGCCTGCAGGGTCTTCGGCATATTCTTCCAAAGTATCTAAATCAAATAATTCCTCATACTCTTCCACATCTTTATCAAATTCTTTAATAGCATTGTTTTTGATAGCTTCAAGATTTTGTTGGATTTTAGATTTGTCTATCGAAACCTTAATATTACTATTAACCTTCATTTTTTCTTTAAGAGATTCAATTGCCTCATTAGTGACTACTATTCCGCCTCGTGACAAAATATATTTATCAAAATAACCCACAAAATTCTTTTCTATTTCTTCAAAAACTTTCTTGATATGGTGAGCTTCATAACAAAAATCATCCAAATCCAAATTAAAATCACGCATTCAATTCCCCTCCTTGTAAATCGAAACACTACCTATATTTTACCAAAAAACAATGAATAAAGTGTCCTATTTCAATTTTCCTAGTTAGACATACTAAATGAAAACTAGCATTTAAAATTTAAATTAAGAACTTTAAGTCAGGCAGTATGAACCTACTTAAAGAATGAAAAGTCAGATTGAAATGAAAGGGATTAATAGAGAAAAGGGAATGGGGGAGGGGAGGTCAGTTAAAAAATCTTCTCTGTGGAGAACGGACCTATTTTATAAAACGGAATTAATTCATAAATACCAACCGAGAACAAAAGTTCAAAGTATTTTTCACATCAAAAAAAGCGAGGCTGCTGCCTTCGCTCCTATTCATGGATTGAGGAATATACTATTCTTTTTTGATAAATGTTGGACAATTTCTTGGTATTGTAAATGAAGTAAACTCTTTACCCTTGCCTTCTTCTGGCTGGTTATTGATAGCTTCTCTTAAACTTGGATTGCTAATACCAATAGGCATAGCACTATCTCCCTCATATATTGCATTAAGATTGTCTATGTATTGACCCTTTGTCTTTCCGCAACTACACTTTTTCATTTTTAAGTCTAGGCTATAAATATCATTACACTCTAGACATAGTAATAGTTTCATTTAATCACCTATTATTAGCATTTATAAAAATATATATTGGCACTACATTTTGAATTTATCATAAAGTCAGTGTCATTTAATGCACTTTTTATCAGGTCTTTTTTAAAAGGTAAATGAAGTGTAGGAACCTCTGCCATAGAATCACGAAAGGCAGGTAGTTTAGCCCATAAGGTCTTGATCTCATCCTTAATAGTATTTGTTTTACAATTAATAATATCACTCTTGTTTTGGTATTCAGGATAAACCACAATAACAGGTAATCCCTTCGTTCCTATTCCATAGTTTATTTCTTCACGCAACGCTCTACTATTTTTTGTAACCGAACTTAAAAACAATATTATATTTTTTGAATTATTCAGTCTTTCGCGCAAGCGAGGTTTTAGTGTCTTTTCCCAATCACTTCCGTCCCTCACATTATAGGTTTTATTATGTGAGTCATTAAAGGGAAAACTACTATCTGCCGCTTTCCATGCTCTTAACAAGTTATAAGATACAAAATCTCTTGTGGCCGATGCCCCTAGATTACTTTCACTAAAAGGTTCGCTAACATAAAATGCTGAATAATTACCATTCCTATATGCCATTTTTTTCAAACTCCTTTAATTTATAAAAATTAATTTTTTTATGATGGGATTCATGGAGAAGGATAGTAACTTTAGAAGGTTCTCTAAATTTAACTTTACTAATTTTAAAAGTCCAAAGCATAACTTCTAGTAATTGATGAGGTGTAGCAGTAAAATCCTTATGTCTTGTGATACCAGAAGCTAGCAATGGAACCACGACTTCTTGTTGTGCGTAGAGACTATTTACTTCATTCCAAAAATTGATTAAGCAATTAGCATATTCATGCAGTTTTAAATTAGCTTCATTTTCATCATTGAACTTTGAAAATGCTACAAGAAAGAAATCCATATCTTTATACACAGAACCTAAACGGTAACGCGTTCTTTTTCCCCCTAAAGGACGTTCTATATTTTCTTCAACTATTCTTAACTGCATTCGTGGGTCTTGAACGATCCTATTATCTAAATCTGATATATCAGAATAAAATTTGCTTATATACTGCCCATTTAAAGATGACCTAGATATTATTTTGTCATCTACTTCAGTATCAAAAAATTCATTAAAAGCTATTACCTTATAGATATTTCGAGGATAAGCGAAAATATCTCCCTTTTTAATTTCAATTTCAGATCCATCGATATCTAATTTGATTTCCTTTAATCGATAACTTTTAAATAAATTGAACAACATATAGATAATACTTATAATTACTAAGCCAACTAAAATAATAAGTTTGTTGAAACCTTTATCGAATTCAATAAAAGTAAGCAATGTTGTTGCTATTCCAAACAACGCACCCGGAATTACCCATGAATTCTTCCAAAAATCCTTATCTTTAACAATCTCTTTTAATTTCCACATAGCATTCTCCTTCCTTATATCTTCAATTGTTTCTGTCAATAATATAACTAAGTTGTTAGTGCAACTTGTATGTCAGACAGGGAAGAGATGCACAAGCATCTCTTCTTTTGATTTTGTAAATATAGCGGGTATGTCTATGGTTACGCTCTATACTTCTTAAAATTCTCTGCCTGCTCAAATATCTCTTTAAAAATCTCGTCTTTAGGAACAGGAGGGTAATCGTTTTCAGCAAGCGTTAATATAAGATCAACTTTTAGCTCTGCCTTAATATCATCTCTACTGGACCAGTCTGTGTATCTAGCCTTGTCCGCGATGATTGCCTTTATTTCTTGTGATAGTTTAATAAGTTTCTCGTGCGGGTAATCAAATTCATGTTTCTCGGAAATTGCTTTGAGAATATCGTAGAAGGCCTTTTCCTCATAATCAATTCCTAATTCCTTGAAAGAGTCGCGCTCTTTCATTAATTCTGCGAACAAATCAGCGAATTGTTCCGCAACATCATCCAAAACATCACTTTGCAAAGCTTGGAAATCTTTTCTTTCATTATATTGTTCAACCAATTTCTTAAATCTCTTTGAAAAGTCAACACCCTGAATTTTATTGGTTTTCTTAAATTCCTCAATTGCTTTTGACAATAGTTTTTGTAGAAGCTTAATTTTAGTGTTTGGTAGTTTAATTTTATTGATCTTAGCCAAGTATTCATCACTAAATAAGTCTGCATTATTTTTCGGATCATTTTTATCAAGTTTGAATACTTCTTCCACGCCTTCACTTATTAACGCTTCTTCCATCATCTGCCTTACTTTTTCATTCATTTGGGCAGTATCCGGAGCATCACCTTTTGTTAGTTTATGGATGATGGACCTTATAGCTAGGTAATAGTGAATATAATCTCTTTCTAATTGACTTATATCTTCACTAGACACACATAAATTGTAGGCAGAGCGAAGTTTCTTCGTTATTGACATAAAGCGTTTTTCTAATTGCTCCGTTTGTTGTACAAATTCTGCCGCTAGATTTAAGCACTGTAACTGTTGCAATGGGGTTCCTTGAAAGTAAGCAGTATTATCAAATTTATAAAAGATTTTTGCTAATAGATCTAGCTGGTCCTTTACAATAACGACTGCCTTATCAATACCATCAAAATTTTCTCCCTCTACAACTCCATATTTTTTCATTGCTACATTTAAATTGCTCTTTATTCCAAAATAATCGACAACTAATCCTGTTTCTTTACCTTCATAGACACGGTTTACTCGTGAAATCGTCTGAATCAGGGTGTGCTGCTGAATTGGTTTATCAATATATATGGTATCAAGTGATGGTACATCAAATCCCGTTAGCCACATATCAACAACGATGGCTATTTTGAAGTTTGATTTTTCATTTTTAAATTGCCTATCTAACTCTTTACGATATTCTTTCGTACCTAACAGGTCATACAGTTCTTTACTGTCATCTTTATTACGAGTCATGACCATTTTAATTTTTTCCATTGGTTTAATTTCTTTTTTTTCTTTATCAGAAAGCTCTATACCTTCGTCACAGACTCTAACTTCTGCCCACTCTGGACGTAGTGCAATAATTTCCTTATACAAGTCATAGGCAATATGTCGATTGGCAGCGACAAACATTGCCTTACCTTTTACTGTTGCACCTTCTTCAATTCTCTTTTCATAATGCTCTACAAAATCTTCAGCCACTAATTTTAACCGTTTAGGATCACCAAGAATAACTTCCATTTGGGTTACTGCTCTTTTACTTTCATCGATCTGATATTCATTAGCTCCAGCAGTCTCGCACACTTTATAGTACTCTTCGATTTCATGTAATTTTGTTTCATTTAGATTTACTTTAGCAGCTCTTCCCTCATAAACAATCCGTACAGTTATTTCATCGTATACAGCTTCGATCATTGTGTAAGCATCTTCTACTTCCCCAAATACATCTATGGTTGCATCCACCGGTGTTCCGGTAAAACCAACATAAGTTGCATTCGGCAGAGAATTGTGTAAATGCTTGGCAAAACCATATTTTTTCTCGACACCATCTTTAGTAATTTTTATTTTTTGGTCAAGATTTGTTTGTGAACGATGGGCTTCGTCCGAAATACAAATAACATTGTTTCTATAAGTTAGCAAATCAACATCTTCATTAAACTTCTGAATAGTAGTTAAGAATACGCCGCCACTTTTTCTATTTTGTAGGTAAACCTTTAAATCTTCCCGACTTTCCACACTTATGACTTGATCATCACCAATAAAGTACTTAGCATTTGTAAATTGCCCCGCAAGTTGATCATCTAAATCAGTTCTATCTGATATCAAGACAACAGTTGGGCTTTGTAGGTCTTTATCTCTCATTAAAAGTCTTGTAAGATATAGCATGGTATAACTCTTACCAGAACCTGTCGCTCCAAAATACGTACCACCCTTACCAGAACCTTGCGGCCTCATGTTTCTCTTAATACTTTTCAATAATTTTGTTGCCGCATAATATTGCGGATAACGAGGAACAATTTTCTCTTTTTTATTGCTCGTATCAGGGAAGTAAATAAAATGACGTACCACTTCTAGGAAACGTTTTTGGTTAAATAGACCCTTCACCATTGAGTAAAGTGAATCAATGCCATCCTTTTCAAACGATTCATTACCTTCTATTTTTCGCCATGCATAAAAGAAATCATAGGGAGCAAATAACGAACCAGCCTTATTATTTACTCCATCACTAATAACACAAAATGCATTATACTTAAAAAGTTCAGGAATATCCCTCTGGTAACGAACAGTAAGCTGAGTATAGGCATCCTTTATTGTCGTATTTTCTTTAACAGCACTTTTAAACTCTATTACTACTAGTGGTAAACCGTTAACGTAAACAATTGCATCGGGAATACGTTTTTCATATCCTTGTATTTCCAATTGGTTCACTATTCTAAATATATTGTTGTCGATATTATCAGTATCGAAATCTATTAATTGAATAAATAAATCCTTTTTGCTTCGGTCCTCTCGTTTCAGAATAAAACCATCAGAAATCATTTTGATAATAGCTTTATTGCTTTCGTACAAAGTTGATGTAGGTAGCACTTCCATTTGCCGAATAATACTGTCTATCTCATTCAGGGTAATATCATCGTTAGAATAACGATTGAATAAAAATGCCTTTAAATCATCACGAAGAAGTACATCACTTATCTCCTTATGGATAAGTGTTCCATTTTCATGTTGGTAGTTTTCATCTTTAAAAAGCTCAATTACAGCCTTTTCTAGAGATCCTTCTGTAAAATTCATAATTATCCTCCTACCGTTGTAACTTTTGTGAGGAATATTTCTTTAGACTTCTCTAATAAATCATTTTCTTTAAGCTTAATATTAATGTAATAATCACATGTTGAAAGGAGCTTCGATACGATATTTTGCTGTTTTAAATCCGGTATTACTATTGGTATAGATTCAACTTCCTCCCGTTTAGCAATGTTCACTTGAGCGCTTCCTCCTGCATCAGCAATTAACTTAGCGTTACCTTCTTTTGAGGTTATAAAGTACTTAAAGCAAATTGGAGCTAATTTATTTGGGTCTACTCTTAGTATTAATAATGCTTGGTTTATGATCCCGATAGGATCATCTTCTTTTATTACAGTAACTTTGCCTAATGTTCCTGAACATGAAATTACAAAATCGTCCTTTTTTACTGCAAATCTCTTTAAACTCTTATATTTTTCTTCAGTTATAAAATATCTAAACTCCCTATGATTATATATTGCATGTTGTTGCTCATAAACAGGTACTCCCAGCTCTACCATTTCATCTTTTTTTAACGCTGAGCCAAATGGACCTCTTATATATCCTTTTGGGGTCAGAATTTCACCAATTGTTCCAACTCTCCACCCTTTTGGTATCTCCATATCTAATCCATCAATAAACTCCATCTCGCCACCACTAGATTTATATGGTTCCCCGTTCTCATTAGGGAATTCAAAGTCAACAAACCATTGCTTATAAATAGCATGTGCAGTTTCTTCTGTCTTTCGAATTATGATATTATTTTGATTTATTCTATCTTGTATTACATTATATTGATTCACAGTTTCTTCTTGCATTTTAATCGATGGTATAGGTAACTTTATTTCACATAAATCTTCCCAACTAAAAATTTCACGAACACTACCATGAGAAATAAACCTTGCGTATCTATCAAATTCAGGCCGCCTAAACCACATCATTAAATATTCTGGTAATAATCTATCACTATCAGTAACTTCAAAAACTGTATATGCTTGTGATACTAATCCCTCTTCTTCTTTTTCAAGTAAAGCCACTGCTATTTTATCGCCTCTTCGTGAAGTGTCAGGGATATATGTGAATTGATTTTTCTTCACCACTTTATATTTTGTGAAATCTGTTCCTACAGTATTAGCAATCGATTTAATGAATTCTTTCGTTACAGATACACCAAGAAGATTATCTCTTTTATCATCTTTATTTCTTATATCAACTTGCCGAATATACGGACCTAAACGTTTATAATTTGATTTCATATCCTAACTCCTTAAATACGCTAAGTAAATCAACTTTAGATTGTTCTTCAGCTTTAAGTAATTCAGTAAACTCAGATTGTAGTACTGTCATTTTCTCATCAAAATCTAGATTCTCATCTCGGTTGATGAACTCTATATATTTACTTGGTACTAGGGAAAAGTCCTTCTTCTCTACTTCTTCTAGTGTTGCACTGTAGCATAATTCTCCGATATTTTGATAAGTATCTTCAAAATTAATTTGTTGCCAATTATGATAGATTGTTGCTACTTTTTTGATATCTTCATCAGAAAATTGAACATATTTTTTCTCGAATGGAATACCCATTTGTCTTAAATCCATAAATAGAATTTCATTGGAACGATTGCGATATTTTTTCAACCTACCATTTTGTTCAACTGTCCGAGCTTTTTTATTTTTATTTAGGATCCAAAGTGTAACACTTATATCAGTAGTATAAAAAAGGTTCCGAGGTAATACGACAATGGCTTCCACTAAATCATTTTCAATCATCTTCTTACGTATTTTATACTCGTCACCACCACCGCTCAACGCACCATTTGCTAATAAAAATCCAGCTACACCATTCTCAGATAGTTTAGAAACAATATTTAAAATCCAAGCATAGTTTGCGTTTCCTCTAGGTGGCACTTCGTATCCTGCCCAACGTGGGTCATCTGTTAACTCATTTTCAGCCCTCCATTGCTTCTGATTAAATGGAGGATTTGCCATAATGAAATCTGCCTTCAAATCCTTATGTTGGTCATTAAAGAAAGTGTCTGCAGCCGTTTCACCTAGATTAGCCGAAATTCCTCTTATAGCTAGGTTCATCTTTGCTAGTTTGTAGGTTGTATTTGTATACTCCTGTCCGTAAATCGATATATCTTTCTTATTTCCCTGATGTGATTCAATAAACTTTACTGATTGAACAAACATACCCCCTGAACCACAAGCAGGGTCATAAATTTTACCTTTAAATGGTTCAAGCATTTCTGCAATAAGATTTACAATACTTTTCGGAGTGTAGAATTCTCCTTTACCTTTTCCTTCTGCTAATGCGAATTTACTAAGGAAGTATTCATAAATCCGACCTACAATATCTTGTTGCTTGTCTTTAAGCGTATTGATGTTATTAATCGTATCTATTAAGGATGCTAATTTATTTACATCAAAATTTAAACGAGAATAATAATTATCAGGTAAAGCACCTTTAAGCGATGGGTTATTTTTCTCAACTGTAAAAAGTGCTGTATCAATTTTTAATGCAATATCTTCTTGTTTTGCGTTCTCTACTAAGTAACTCCATCGCGAAATTTCAGGCAGATAGAATACATTTTTCATGGTGTAAAACTCAACCATATCAACATATTTTTCTTTACCCTCATCTATTAACTCCGCTTTTCGCTCTTCAAATTTATCACTAGCAAATTTCAAAAAGATTAATCCTAAAACAACGTGTTTATATTCTGAAGCCTCAACGGATCCGCGTAATTTATTGGCGGAATCCCATAATGTTTCCTCCATACTCTTTTCTTTAACCTGTTTCTTTATAGCCATAAAAATAAATCCCCCTGTCTTCCATCTTCTACAAATAAATTAATTATATGAATTAGGAAATCCTTCCCAACCAATGTTTCTATTTCCATGATATTTCCAATATTAATTATACATCAAAATAACCAAGAAAACTTTAATAACTATATGGCAATCAGCCCACCAGAGTTCCAATGACCAACTTAAACGTAGTAGCCCAATTAATTTATCAATTCTTATCAACTAAATGCAAATAGTTCTTTTCACCTATAAGAATATTAATTTCTTAAAGTTAAGATGATTAACGCTTGAGGCCAATAGCATTTATTTCTAACCAGAAAGGAGGACTCCCTCAGTGGAGAACAAGAAAAACTCTAGTACAGATTGGTATAAACAATGTCTTGCCCACTGTGAAGATGTTGAAATCTCTAAAACTATTATTCTTTTGTTCTTCCACCTACAGGAACTAAGGAATGAACAAAATCATAAAGAAGCTGCAAATTCCCGGATATGAAACCAAAGTGATTATTAAGCCAAGAAAGAATCAAAGAACCAAGCGAACCGATGGTGTTCAGTTATCGCTTGATATAGATATAGAACAAAGAAAATTAGCAAAGACCGAGTAACGTATAAATAATTCCCCTTCAGTCAAAGATGATTACAAAAAATAGACTGGAGGGGATAGTGTGAAAAAACCATGCAGAATTGTAAAAGTCAGTTACTCGGAAGAGCTAACATCAGAATCTGAACTATGGTTCAGAAGGTTTATTGAGAAAGCACTTCTTGATCATATTGCAAAAAATGATTATAGACTTCGTGCTTTACTGATTAGTAGAAAATAATAATGAGAAAGGAAATTTTTATGAAGGAACAACAATTAATTGTGGTTTATAAACGTGTTAGTTCAGCTGCGCAAAGCCTTGAACTGCAAGATGCTGCAGCGAGAAGATATCTCGAATCACATGATTTAGCTGGAAATGAAGATTTTATTATATATTTATCTGATTATGACGTTTCAGCGACAAAACTAAAAATGAGCCAAAGACCAAAGTTAATGGAATTAATTCGTTTAATTCAAGAAGGCAAGGTTAAGACAGTAATTGGATATAAACGTGATCGGTTTGCTAGAAACTTTTATGAATTCGTAGATATAACAAAAATCTTTATTAAACATGGTGTGGAAGTCATCTACACCGCTAGTAATGAACCACCATTTAGAAATAAGCTGGCTCTAGAGGCATTCTATGGAATGTTTGGACAAATTGAAGGAGAAAATATTCGTTCACGTACAGATGATGCACGAAAGCAATTTCCTTCTAGTATCTTTGGCTTCAAGCGAATCAAAGAAGAAGGTAAAGTACGTTTCTTAATTGACGAGAACAGAAGAGACATGGTCGTTACATTGTTCAATGATTTTAGTAACGTCTCTGATGAAGAGCAATTTATTGAGTTTTTATTAATCCGTCGAAAGGGACTTACCAAGCCTGAAAAACTGCTCCGGTTATTAACTAATCCATTTTACTCTGCACATTATGAATCAAAAAATGGGTATCAATTACTTCCTCATGTGGAGCCAATGATAAGCCTAGATCTTTTTCTTGCTGTTAAAACACAGTTTGATAAGTTTATATCATACTATCAAGAAAAACTTCAAAAAGTTAACACTATATATTCCACCACTCCACTATGTGGTGAATGTAATAGTGTAATGAAGCATCGGAATGAAAATCCTCTTGATACTGGATACTTTGTATGTAGTGATAATCATAGAAGAGTGGCTATTTCAGCTGAAGAATTTAATGACCTATTAATTCAAACTATTCTAGATCATGTTCAATCTATCTCCATCTACCAAGCTGAAAAGATTATTATAAAGCGAATAATTGCTGAAAATAAAAGGCTAGAGCGTGAACAGAAAAAAGCTGTTTCTGAATATCTCGATGCCTCTCTAACAGTAAGCACGCTTGATAAAAAAAATAAACCACTTATCCCAAAATATTTGGATAAAATTAAGGAACTCAAAGAAAGACATAACTCAATAGGTCAGGACCTTTTAGCATTAAAAGAACTTAGTGATGATATAAAAAATGTTAAACAATTAATACAGCTAAATTATAATATCTCACAACAAGAACTCCAAAAACTAATTGAATTACTTGTAGATAAGGCTCTTGTATTTGAAACTCATGTACAAATCGTTCTCTACCTTTCAGCATTCAGAAAGGATGTAGATGTTTCATGAAAAAAATTAAAGCAATTGGATATATACGCTACTCTGACAAAAAACAAGATGGAAATCATTCATTAGAAATTCAAAAGAGCCAAATTCAACTTCTAGCTGAAAGAGAAAATCTTGAAATAATAGAATGGCGTGTAGACAAAGCAACAAGTGCCTTTCACAATAATGCGGGAAAACGTAAGGGAATTCAAATGGTCCTTGATGACATTGCAAATGGAGCTGAGGCAATCTGCTTCTATGAAGAATCTAGAATCACTAGAAGTATTACTGACTTTTATAACGAAGTATATACGCCTATTAAAAATCAGTTCCCTCAAACAAAGTTTTTTAGTACCCAATCTGATGGTGAATGGAACCCTAATGATCCTATTACACAAGCCAAGCTTGTGTTCGCAGCGGAGGAATCTGAAATTAAGTCCATCCGTGCTAAAGATGCTCACGTAAATATGTTGAATCAAGATTATCCTAAACGTCCCGGATCTCGTATACCAATTGGTTATGATATGAAAGATGGTGTTCTATTTCCAAATGAAGATGCTAAAGTTGTTGAGCTTATCTTCTATTTAGCTAGTTTTGGGCATTCTCAGCAAACTATTGCTGAATATCTTAATAAATGTGAAATCAAGACTAAAAAGGTAAAACATTGGAACAGCAGTACAATTGCCTACGTCCTATCCAACCGAGTATACGTTGGAAATTTAGCTTGGAATGTTAGAACTAGTTATGAAAATAGTAAACCAAAAGCTGAAAAAGACATCGATTTATTTAAGAATGTTCACGAACCTATTGTTAGTCCAACAGTATTCCATCTTGTAAAACAAATTAGTGAATTTAAAAGTGATTATGGGACGATGAGTACCCCTTATTACCTTCGCGGCATTATCTTATGTAAAAAATGTAATTCACATTTAGTCGCAAAAGATAATTCTCCAAAGGGCAAACGTGGCAAATATATGATTTATAGATGCCCAGATTGTAAAAAAACAGTTCCGATTATACCTGTACATGAAGCTGTTTTAAATGACTTACAAAGAAAGTGGGCTACACAGTTTTCTACCATTGCAATTACATCTAAAGAGCATCTTAAAAACTGGTCTAACAAACTTAAAAATGCAAAACACAATCTGAAACAACTTCTAGAAAAATCGCTTTATAACCAAAATATGTTAGCAACTGATATAGCAAACACCCCTCTTTTAGAGGAAGCGTTCATGGTTGCACAGGAAGAGTTAAAAGATGAAATAACCTATGTTAGTATGACAATGGATGAAATCGATAGGTTACTTGACGACAATTACCTTGAATTATTCTTAAAAGAAATGTTACAGCAAAGCTTTTTAAACTTTACAGATAGTGAGTTACGCGTCTTCTTCCTAATGTATTTTGATGAAGTAAATATTGACTTTGAAGCAAATAATGACATCCAAATTAGTTATCGGCTCTCTCCGTTTGTTTTACTAGAAAATTTAACTGGTCATATAACCGAACAAATTGAGAAATTTGAAGATATGACTGGTTAAGAAACCGAAGTGTATAGTACTCAAATTGATTTCCAAATACGCAAACTCTCAAAAACCCTTGTAATCGAGGCTTTTTGGGAGTATTTATTCGGTTAGCTGACCATCGAGGAATTCTTCGATGGTTATGTTACCGAACATTTTATTTCCATTATGGTCAATAAACCGAAACATTAAACTAAAATAGAATATTATTTTTTTAAGAAAAGCTCTTCGAATATGAAAATGCAAAAGTAAAATATATTATGTAAGGCTTAAAGAAATATCGTAACCAAACAAGCGAAAACCGCAGAGGTTACATATCCCGTTCAAAGACGGGTGTGTAAATCTGCGGTTTCTTTATTTTCAATCAAATATAAATCTGGAGGTATATAAAATGCAAACTACAAAAAAATATACAACTTGGGAATCACTACCTGACACTCTTACTGCACAGCACATTGCTGAATTTCTTGGTATTTCAAGAAGAAGAGTTTATGAGTTATTTCAAAGACAAGTAGAACACGGCGGTATACCCCACTTCTCAATTGGGACATCAAAAAGAGTGGAAAAATCTGACTTTAAGCGATGGATTGTGAGATTAAAAGAAAAAAGCGAGGTTAATCAATAATTATGAAAGGTCATTTTAGAAAAAGAGGCTGTAAATGTAAACCGAACAATTGCACTTGTGGAAGGAAGTGGTCATTTATAATAGATGTGGGAAAGGATCCAAAGACAGGTAATAGAAAACAGGAATCTAGAAGCGGTTTTAATACAAGACAAGAAGCTGAAGCTGCGGCAGCGGCTCTTATTACTGAAATAAACCAAAATACATTTATTAAAGAAACAGATATACTATTCAAAGATTGGGTTAATGAGTGGTTGCCGCTTTATAGTGAAAGAAATAGACCAAAACCCGGAACTATTCGTCTAAGACAGTACAGCATCAAAAAGTTGTTACCTTACTTCGCCCATTTAAAACTAAAAAAAATCACAGAAGAAATGTATCAATCCGCATTGAATGATTTAAAAGATCAAGGTTTTGCTAGAACTACGATTGAAGGAGTTCATACTACAGGAAAAATGATTTTTAATATGGCTGTTGATAAAAGAATGCTTAAAATAGATCCCACTACAAATGCTTATATAATAAAAGACGAGCAAATCATTATTGAATCCGATGAAGAAGAAATACCTTTATACTTTGAAAAAGAAGAGCTTGCACTTTTCTTAAAAAAAGTTAAAGAAAATGGACTTTTTATGGATGAAGCCATTTTTATTACATTATCTTACACAGGTATACGTGTTGGTGAATTAGTTGCTCTAAAGTGGAAAGATATAGATTTCGATAAGCGCACAATATATATTACAAAAACATATTATAACCCGGATAACAACACCGTTAAGTATCAGTTGGTTCCTCCAAAAACAAAAAAATCCAGACGTAAAATTGTTGTAGATACTGCAGTTATTGAGACATTAAAGAAACTCAAAGAAGAACAAGAAAAAATTATTCAACATCTAGGTGTCTCTTACAATGATAGCGGTTATGTATTTGCTAATGTGTACCGTCATCCGGGCTATCCAGTCCTAATTAAATTTGTTGAAAGCAGAATGGCTCGAATATTAAAACGGACTGAATTAAATTCAAGTCTTACTCCACATTCCCTTCGCCACACACATACGTCTCTTTTAGCAGAAGCTGGCGTTGGTTTGGAGGAAATTATGGAACGCTTAGGTCACCACGATGATGAAGTAACACGAAAGGTATATCTGCATGTTACAAATGAAATGAAACGAGAGGCATCTGATAAATTTAGTAATTTAATGAGTGGCCTTGTTTGAGAGCAAAATACCAAAGCATTTGCTCTCTATCTACATAATATAAAGTTTACATGGATTGTTCAGTATCAAAAAAGTACCTATTACGATTATATTAATTTTGTAACTCTTCATGTTCTCGAACTATAGAATTAAAGTCTAATTAATTACTTACTCAAAATCAACACTCAGACGATAATCAAACCACTTATTCTCTTCCATAATAATTTCTGACTTTTCATGATAATACCCTTCAGGAATAGGTTCCTCATCTGGGATATTGGGTAAGCGATACAATATATCAATTGTTAGGATAATAACATATTTTAAATAATTATTATAATCTTCCCATGATCCTATAACTCTCTTTTGAAAAGTGTGGATAGCATTACGATAATCCCTTATTTGTTGAAGCTCCTTCTTACTATATTCGTTGCTCGCTAGAACATTTTCACTAAAATAAAAATCAATCAAGTCTGATAAAGTGATCCTTTCAATTTGTGGTAATTTCGATTTTTGCTTTAATATGTCCTGTGCCTTAGCAATAAAACTTTTTTTAATAGTCTTTGTTAACCCTTTTTTACCATTAGATTCATTTTGTTTTACTATGTCTTCCAATCTTTCCTTAAAACTACCTGTAAGTACTTCTTTAATTTGATCAACAGCTTCTTTTTCCCACTTATACCATTCACTTTTAGTATAGAAGCGATAATAGAAAGCTAAAAACATCTGTAGCGTGCTTTCCAATAGAGAACCTAGTGATGACCAGCTTTGGACTAATAAACCCTGTTCTACTAATAGCTTAGCACTAGCATCAGAATATCTTTTGTAATTCTCATAAGGAAATTTAAGAGACATTGCTAATCCCTTGAACCGATTGATAGTTTCTTCATTCAGTAATTCCATAATGGTTTCGGTGTGTTCTTTCTCATAATCCTTTAAAAAGTCAATTTCACTAGCCATGTGGCAACTGATTTTCTCGACCCATTGTAATGTTTCTTCTAAAGGCATATTGTTAAATGCGTCAGTTCTACCTTTTATTAAGACTATTTGTTGCCCTCCCATATATCAATTCACCTCATCGTATTAGTTTAGTATTAATCCTAATAAATTTCCCACTTCAAATAGTACCACAATTATTTGAAATCCTATGCTCATAAAAAGGAATTAACAAATACAAATCTGTCAATAATTAGTCTTTGTAGGAGATATTAAAAAAGAAGGAGGTCTTGCAATTTAGTGAAAGGTCACTTTTATAGACGTGGTTGCAAGTGCAAAAAGAAAAAATGCACTTGTGGGTCTACATGGGCCTTTATGGTTGATGTCGGAATTGACCCATTAACTGGTAAACGTAAACAAAAAGGAAAAGGGGGGTTTAAAACAAGGCAAGAAGCTGAGGAAGCTGCAGCCGCTCTAATTCATGAGATAAATCAAGGAACCTATATTGAAGAAACAGACCAGACATTTTGTGAGTTTGCAAATGAGTGGCTCAAAATCTATAGTGATTCAAAAAATGTAAAGCCGGGAACAATTCGTGTTAGAATTCATGAAATCGGTAAGTTGATGCCCTACTTTGCTCGTCACAAACTAAAAAACATTACAAGAAAAAACTATCAAGATGCATTAAATGATCTAAAAGAACAAGGATATTCAGACAGCACAATGAGCGGTATTAATCGTACCGGGAGGATGATCTTCCGAAAGGCATTGGAATTAGAACTGATTAAAAAAGATCCAACCGAATTTGCTTACCTCAAAAAAGATAAGAAGACCATTGAACAATTAGAGGAAGAAGAAATTCCCAGATACCTTGAAAAAGAAGAACTTGCTCTTTTTCTAAGGACTGCTAGGGAACAGGGACTTGAATTAGACTATTTGATGTTCCTAATCTTGTCATATACCGGCATTAGAGTTGGAGAACTAGTTGCTCTTAAATGGAAAGATGTTGATTTCAAAAATCAAACGATTAGTATTACTAAAACGTATTACAACCCCAATAATAATACGTTAGAGTATCAGCTAGTTACACCAAAAACGCGAAAATCTAGGCGAAAAATCATTGTGGATGAAGATGTAATAAAAACTCTAATGAAACATAAAGAAGTTCAAAATGAAGTCGTCAAACAGTTAGGCAATGCTTATCATAATAAAGACTTTATATTTGCCAAAATGGAACGGCAATTTGGTTATCCTATTGTCATTAAAACCGTTCAAAACAGAATGGCTAGGCTACTTAGGATCTCAGGGCTTAACCAAGAGTTAACACCCCATTCTCTACGACATACACATACTTCACTTCTTGCCGAGGCAGGTGTCTCACTTGAACAAATCATGGATAGACTCGGTCATACCGATGATCAAATCACAAAAAATGTCTATTTGCATGTAACGCAAGAAATGAAAAAAGAAGCTTCCCACAAGTTTGCTCAACTCATGAGAAGCCTCCGCTAATAACTTCATGTTAACAAAATGTTAACATTCCACTCTCATCTTACATAAAACCCTTATATATCAAGGGTTGGAACGGCTTATTACATCATGCCGCCCATGCCGCCCATTCCCATGCCGCCCATGTCAGGCATGCCGCCTTTTTCTTCAGGAAGGTCAGCTACAACTGCTTCAGTTGTTAAGAACATAGCAGCAACGCTTGTTGCGTTTTGTAATGCAGAACGAGTAACCTTAGTTGGGTCAACGATACCAGCATTGAACATGTTTACCCATTCGCCAGTTGCAGCGTTGAATCCAATACCTACTTCTTCTTTCTTCAGACGCTCAACAACAACAGAACCTTCTAAACCTGCATTGTGTGCGATTTGACGAACTGGCTCTTCAAGTGCACGAAGAACAATGTTAAGACCAGTTGCTTCGTCACCTTCTAATTGAAGTGATGCAACTTTATTATATACATTCACTAGTGCTGTACCACCACCAGAAACGATACCTTCTTCTACAGCAGCACGAGTAGAGTTTAGAGCATCTTCAATGCGAAGCTTTCTTTCTTTTAATTCTGTTTCAGTAGCTGCACCAACTTTGATTACTGCTACACCGCCCGCTAATTTAGCTAAGCGCTCTTGTAATTTTTCCTTGTCAAATTCAGAAGTTGTTTCTTCCATTTGAGCACGGATTTGGTTAACGCGAGCTGAGATTTTATCAGATTCGCCAGCACCTTCAACGATTGTTGTATTTTCTTTTGTTACAACAACTTTTGAAGCACGACCTAATTGAGCAACAGATGCAGACTTAAGGTCTAAACCGATATCTTCAGTAATTACTTCACCGCCAGTTAAGATAGCGATATCTTCTAGCATTGCTTTACGACGATCGCCGAATCCAGGAGCTTTTACAGCTACTGCATTGAATGTTCCACGAAGCTTGTTCACAACTAATGTTGCTAATGCTTCACCTTCAACATCTTCAGCAATCAATAATAGTGGCTTACCTTGTTGTACCACTTGCTCTAACACTGGTAATACTTCTTGAATGCTAGAGATTTTCTTATCAGTGATTAAGATATATGGGTTTTCAAGAACAGCTTCCATTTTATCAGAATCTGTTACCATGTATGGTGAAGCATAGCCACGGTCAAATTGCATACCTTCTACTACTTCTAATTCAGTAGTAAAACCTTTTGATTCTTCAATTGTGATAACGCCGTCGTTACCAACACGTTCCATTGCTTCAGCGATTAATTGACCTACTTCATCATCTGCAGAAGAGATAGCTGCAACTTGTGCAATAGACTCTTTTCCTTCGATAGGCTTTGAGATTGCTTTTAATTCTTCAACAGCAGCTACAGTTGCTTTTTCAATACCTTTACGGATACCCATTGGGTTTGCACCAGCAGTTACGTTCTTAAGTCCTTCACGGATTAAAGCTTGTGCAAGAACAGTAGCAGTTGTAGTACCGTCACCAGCAACATCGTTAGTCTTGCTAGCAACTTCAGCTACTAACTTAGCACCCATGTTTTCGAAAGCATCTTCTAATTCAATTTCTTTCGCGATTGTTACACCGTCATTTGTAATTAATGGTGAACCAAACTTCTTTTCTAATACAACGTTACGACCTTTTGGTCCAAGAGTTACTTTTACTGCATTCGCTAATGCGTCAACACCACGTAGCATTGAACGACGTGCTTCTTCACTAAATTTAATTTCTTTAGCCATTTATGAGTACCTCCTCAAAATTTCTATTAATTTTATCTATTTTTCAGCAAAAAGGGTGATCTACTATGTATAAAGACTAGTAGATCTATCTCACGAAACAGGTTAAAGTAGGGAATCTACATCCTACATACTTAGGTTAGATCCGCGTCAAGACCAATTAGCCTACGATTGCTAAAATGTCGCTTTCACGAAGGATTAAATATTCAGTGCCTTCGTACTTAACTTCTGTTCCAGCATACTTTGAAAATACGATGCGGTCGCCTTCCTTTACTTCAAGAGCAACTTTTTCACCGCTATCTAGTACGCGGCCAGAACCAACTGCAACAACACGGCCTTCTTGCGGCTTTTCTTTTGCAGAATCCGGTAATACGATACCGCTTGCAGTTTTTTCTTCTGATTCAACAAGTTCAATAACAACACGATCACCTAATGGCTTTAACAAGTGAAACACCCTCCTAAGATTGATTTGATTTTTTTAATTATTAGCACTCGTTAGAGTTGAGTGCTAACACATTTATTATAATAAATAATCTCTTCTAGATTTGCAAGTATTAACTCATAAAATTTTCTATTTTTCATATTTTAATTTAGCAACACAGTCCACTCATTCATTATTAACGAAAACACCAAAAATAAATCATCATTTTCTACCTTATCCCATAAGTATGTTAAAATACGAAGGTAAAACAAAATGCGTAAGCGCTGAAACTGGATTCACCCAAAACACTAGAGTACCAATTAAAGTTATACTTTATCTTAAAAAGGAGATATTATATTGAAAACTAGATATTTATTAACGATACTTACATATATTCTCGTTCAATTTTCCGGCTATCTATTTGGTTTTAAATTGTTATTATCCATGGGAATGTCTAACGATTCTGCTCTAGCTATTTGGACTGTTATAAGCTTTACTGTTGGTTTAATAATAGTTATGATTCTATTAGTACCTGATATTAAACAACGGCATGATTCAAGAGAGCGCGTTTCCCGCCTAGTTGCTGCGCAATGGGCTATTGGCGGAGTCTTTTTAGCTTTTTTCGCGCAGTATGTGGCAGCTATTATTGAAACGTATGTCTTTGGAATCGAAGTTGGCTCTGAAAATACAGACATGTTAGTTGAAATTGCAAAAGCCACTCCAATTTTTATTATCGTTACTTCTATTGTCGGACCAATATTTGAAGAAATTATCTTCCGCCAAATTATTTTTGGTAGTCTTTATAAAAAATTCAATTTCTGGTTGGCGGCAATTTTTAGCTCAATCATTTTCGCTGTAGTGCACATGGACTTTGCTCATTTACTGGTATATACAGCTATGGGTTTCGTATTCTCTTATCTATATGTTAAGACAAAGAGAATTCTTGTCCCAATTGTTGCCCACGTTTCTATGAATACCTTCGTTGTTGTTATACGATTCGTATTCGCAGATGATCTCGAAAAACTACAGCAACAATATGACCAAATGCAAAGTTTCATTTCCTTACTAAATTTGTAAAAATTATCAAAAAATGTTCACTTTAATATAATTCGTCAATAGTTAATTATAATCCTTTTTATTTGTGCTTTTATTATTGGAGGTTTTTAAATGAAGACTACACCTTATACAATGGGACTAATCTATGCAGCTATGGGAGGATTATTTACCTTTCTAGCAGTTGAAAGCGTGGAGGAAACTATTTGGAACTTGACCACGGTCTTATTAATGCTCGTAGCTACCTTTGATTTCTCAGCTGCTATCCGGTTCTTCACCGTAAAAAGTAGATTACAGTCAAAAAAATAAAAATAACAAAACACCTGGCATGTTCACTAGTACCAGGTGTTTTAATTTATAAAAGCACTTTATCTAACCTTTATTCTTCCTCTTCTTCTTCATCATGTGATAATGGATAATGTTTTAAAAAATATATTAATGATTGCAGTTCGATCGCCAAATCAATATGGTGTATTCTTACTTCCTCCGGTACATTGATTCTTGCAGGAGTAAAGTTTAAAATACCCTTAATTCCAGAGTTAACGAGACGGTCTGTGATTTGTTGAGCAGCCGAAGCCGGAACAGTCAGGATAGCCACTTCAAACTCATTCTTAATTTTACTTTCTAAATCATCTAAATGAAAAACAGGCACTCCGCCTACTTCAGAACCTACTTTACTTCGATTTATATCAAACGCCATCTCAATGCTCGAATTATTGTTTTTTGTAAAATTATAATGTAAAAATGCTGTACCTAAATTACCAACACCGATTAAACAAACCTTAACAATTTCATCTTGATCAAGCGTTTGTCTAAAAAAAGATAATAAGTAGTTAACATTATAACCATAGCCCTTTTTACCCAGTGCACCAAAATATGAAAAATCCCGACGAATTGTAGCGGAATCCACCTTTACGGCATCGCTTAGTTCTTTTGATGAAACCCGCTGTTTTCCCGAGGCATGTAAGTTTTTTATAAAACGATAATACAAAGGTAAACGTTTTGCAGTAGCCTGAGGAATTTTGTTCTGATTTTGGTCGATATTCATATCATCCCTCCCACAGTTTTAGTTTCTCACTTAATCTATATTTTTTCTCTATGAAAATTACCGCTCTTTCCACCGGTTTTTTCTAATAAGTAAGTCGCCCCAATGATCATACCTTTATCAACTGCTTTACACATATCATATACGGTAAGTGCAGTCGCCGAAGCAGCAGTTAATGCCTCCATTTCGACACCCGTACTGCCTTTTGTTTTTACTGTTACTTCTATGTTCAATATGTAATCAGGTGCTTTTTCTTCCCATGAAAAAGAAATGTCAACACCCTTTAACATTAATGGATGACACATAGGAATCCAATCTGATGTATTCTTAGCAGCCATAATACCCGCAACTTGCGCAACTGCCAAAACATCGCCTTTTTTCATTTTATTTTCAATAATACTTGTATAGATCTCTTCGTTGACTTGAATGCTGGAATGCGCAATAGCCATACGGACGGTTTCATTTTTATCAGTAATATCTACCATTTTTGCTCTACCTTGCTCGTTGAAATGTGTAAAAGACATATTGATTGTCATCCCCTTATATGTGACTATACACTATTTTGAATGTTCTGTCGTTTATAAAATAAAGAAATTTCCAAGTGGTGATTTGTTGCCCGCTTCAGGCATTTTACGATAAACTAAAGGTTAATGCGATGAAGAGGTGAACGGACATGATTTTACTCCAAGTAAATCAAATAACGAAATATTATGGTGCTGATCCTATTTTATCTAATATCAAATTAGAAGTACAAGCAAAAGATAGAATTGCTCTTGTTGGAAGAAATGGAGCCGGAAAGTCTACTTTGCTTAAAATAATAGCAGGCCAATTATCATATGATTCAGGTGAATTGATTAAGCCGAAAGATTTAACAATTGGGTACCTTGCGCAGGATACAGGCCTCGAATCTAGTTTATCAATATGGGAAGAGATGATGACTGTATTCCAGCATTTAAAACAAAAAGAAACAAAGCTTAGAGAATTAGAAATGCAAATGGGTGACCCCGCTTATTTAAATGATACAGCTAAGTATGAAAAAGTATTAAAAGAATATGACGAATTACAAATTGCTTTTAAAGATGAAGGCGGTTATCAATATGAAGCAGATATTCGCACCGTATTACATGGATTAAATTTTACTAGCTTTAATTATAACACACCTATACAATCTTTAAGCGGTGGCCAGAAAACGAGATTGGCTTTAGGTAAACTTCTGCTCACTAAGCCAGATCTATTAATTTTGGATGAACCTACTAACCACTTAGATATTGAAACCATGACATGGCTTGAACAATATTTACAAGGTTATCCTGGAGCACTATTACTGGTTTCTCACGACCGCTATTTCCTAGATAAACTAGTAACAATCGTTTACGAAATTTCCCGATCAACCAGTCGGAAATTCGTAGGAAATTATAGTAAGTTTTTGCAGGAAAGTGCTCTACTATACGAACAAGAGCTAAAACAGTTTGAAAAACAACAAGATGAGATTGCTAAATTACAGGACTTTGTGCAGCGGAATATAGCTAGAGCTTCTACTACAAAACGGGCACAAAGCCGCCGGAAACAGCTTGAAAAAATGACCGTAATGGACCGTCCACAAGGTGATGAAAAATCTGCATCCTTCCATTTCGAAATTGAACGACAAAGTGGTAATGATGTGTTAAGAGTAGATGGTGTAACAGTTGCGTATCCAAATCAAGAGCCTACCCTCAAAGATATTACATTTCTACTTAAGCGTGAGGAAAGCGTGGCCTTAGTGGGGCCAAATGGAATTGGAAAGTCAACTTTATTGAAAGCAATTACAAAGCAATTACCACTTCTGAGCGGAGAAGTAGCGTATGGCTCGAATGTTACGATCGGTTATTATGACCAGCAACAAGCTGATTTAACTTCGAATAAAACTGTATTAAACGAGCTGTGGGATGAATATCCATTAAAGCCAGAGAAGGATATTCGAACAATTCTTGGTAACTTTTTATTCAGTGGTGATGATGTTCTAAAGATTGTTAACTCATTAAGTGGCGGTGAAAAAGCCCGCTTGGCACTTGCTAAACTAATGCTTCAGAAAGCAAATCTGCTTATTTTGGATGAGCCGACAAACCATTTGGATCTTGATAGCAAGGAAGTTTTAGAAAATGCTTTAATAGGCTATCCAGGTACAATTTTATTCGTATCACACGACCGTTATTTCATCAACAGGGTCACAACCAGAATCATCGAGCTTTCACAAGATGGCTTGCAAAATTTCCTCGGTGACTATGATTATTATATTAATAAAAAAGAAGAAATGAAGGAACTTGAAAGTTTAGAACAAGAAACTAAATCAAAATCTACTGTGGATAAACCACAACCAGAAAATGATAAAACAAAGTTTGAAATGGATAAAGAACAGAAAAAGAAAGAACGTCAGCGCCAACGCAGAATTGAAGAAATCGAAAGACAGATTGAAGAAATTGAATTAAAGATTACAGCAAATGAAGAGCTTTTATGCGACCCGGCTGTTTATCAGGACTATGAAAAAACGACAGAATTAAACAATGAAAATCAAAATTTTAATACACAGCTCGAATTGTTAATGGAGGAGTGGGAATCGCTCCAAAGCGAGTAAATATTAAGCTTGCCTGCTATACGTACTTTATTATGATGTACGTATAGCAGGCATTTTTTTCATTAACCGACATCATATTTCGCCAGATTACTTACACTTTAAGTGATCTATTAACATATACACAATATCCACATAGTTATTAACAGAAAATGCCCGTTTTTAAAGGCGTTTTTTACACTTATGCACATAATCCACAATTTTTAACACAGTTATCCACATTTTTTATAAACAAGTATATATCCTTTCATGTCGGAATTTGTAGAGCTTATCCACTAACACAACACTCTGTGGATAACTTTGTCCACAAAATATAAAAATCCAAATCAGCTAAACGGACTGCTTTGAGCCTTTTATATATTCTCCTGAGAGAAAAAAAAATAGCAGACTAAAATCATCATGGTGAATTTAGTCTGCTATTTTATTATCGTATTCCCCGAACTGCATAAACTCGAATTACCTATAATGTTAATTAAAGCTCTCTATTTCAAGTCCTGGGGTACCGTTTAAATCAAGTCCTGCAACTTTTCCTTTATTAAATTCTATACTACCTGCTGCAGCAATCATCGCTGCATTATCCGTACAGAGATTTAATGGAGGAATAACTAACTCAACGTCTTTCTCACTAAAAGTTTGTTCTAACGCTGCTCTTAGTCCTTTATTAGCTGCTACACCTCCAGCTAATACAACTTGCTTAACATGATATTCATGTGCCGCTTCCTCCGTTTTTGAAACTAATACTTCGATAACACTTGCTTGGAAACTAGCTGCTAAATCTTCAGGTTTAATTTCTTCTCCACGCTGTGCAGCATTATGCAAAGTATTAATCACAGCTGATTTTAAACCGCTAAAACTAAAATCATAAGATCCCTTTTCTAACCAAGCTCGCGGTAATTCAACTGAAGGGCTGCCTTCGTGTGCCAAGCGGTCAATATGAGGGCCACCCGGATAGGGTAGCTTAAGCTGTCTGGCTACTTTATCATAGGCTTCACCAGCTGCATCATCTCTAGTCTCGCCAATAACTTCGTACGAGCCATGCTCCCTCATATAGATGAGCTCTGTATGGCCACCAGAAACGACTAAAGCTAAAAGAGGGAAAGTTAATTCCTTAACAAGACGATTAGCATAAATATGGCCAGCTATATGATGAACTGAAACGAGTGGAATATCATGAGCAAATGCTAACGCCTTTGCAGCATTTACACCTACTAATAATGCGCCTACCAAGCCCGGTCCTTCCGTTACAGCAATCGCATTGATATCACTAAAATTGATTTTTGCTTTTGTCATCGCTTCTTCTAATACAATCGTCACTTGTTCTACATGGTGCCTCGACGCAATCTCCGGAACAACTCCGCCAAAACGCTTATGGCTTTCAATTTGCGATGATACTACATTTGCAATAATTTCACGGCCATTTTTTATAATCGCCACTGCAGTTTCATCACAGCTAGTTTCTATTCCTAATATAAACTCATCTTTTTGCTTATTCATTAAAATTCACCCACATTACTAAAGCATCTTCTTGGTTATCCACATAATAATTTTTGCGGATGCCACCATCTTTAAATCCATATTTACGATATAAATTTTGGGCCACAGTATTAGATACCCTGACTTCTAGCGATACAGTTTTTGCACCTAAAGCTTTACTAAACTCTAAAACTTGTTCTAACAACGCATCCCCAAGCTTTTTCCCACGATATTGTGGCAGAACAGCAATATTTGTAATATGCGCTTCATCTAAGATGATCCAAAGACCACAATAACCGATAATGGACGGTCCTTTCTCCATTACAATATATTTAGCATACTGATTTGTAGTAAGCTCGTTATAAAAAGCATCTCTGCTCCATGGCAGTGTAAAAGAGTTTTTTTCTATATAAACAATCTGTTCGATATCTTCAAGCTTCATTAATCGAAAACTAATATTCTCCTCCATAATTGTTCCCCTTGAGCTTTATTTTTCTTGAGCAGCCAACCATTTAGCTTCTGCTTCGGCAAGACGAATATAATTAGGAACAAATGAATGAATCTCCTGTGGCTCTTTCGAAATCCCTATTCTTGCCAACTCAGACGGTCGCGGATTATATGCACTAACGGTTGCGATTACAGCCTGTTCACCAAGTACCTCTGTAATTAACTGCTGGTGTAATTGCACATCGTTACCTAAGAATAATACCTTCTCCTCCTGATCTTTCAAAGTTATTAACCAATCCTTTAACAAAAGTATTTGATCTTCTTTTATAGATTGAAGGACTCCTTGACTGTTTTTATATAGCCCTGTATACACCTGACCTCTGCGTGCATCAAATATAGGTGATACTAAACCTGAAAAGTATAGCCCATTCTGAGCTAACACTTCTAAGCTCGAAACACCTACAATTGGAATATTTAATGACCATGCTAGTGTTTTAGCAACAGTTACACCGATTCTTACACCTGTATATGAACCAGGCCCATGCGCAACAATAATCCGTTCCAACTGCTTAGGCTGTATGCCAACGGCTTTCATTAGATCATGAATTGCTGGCATTAACTGTACAGAATGGTTTCTTTTTACGTTTGTTATATATTCTCCAATAATAGATTGACCATCGATAATCGCAACACCCATTACCTGATTAGATGTATCAATTGCTAATGCTTTCATTATTCAGTAACTCCTTACATAAATCAATATATGTATGACCCTTTGGCTCAAGTGTTATTTTTCTTTCAGCTTCGTTTTGATATGCTATCGTAATAGCCAGAAACTCATTAGGTAATTGATCTTCAATAAATTGAGCCCATTCTACGACCGTAACTCCATCGCCATCAAAATACTCATCAAAGCCTAAATCTTCATCACTTTCTTCTAATCTATAAACATCCATATGGTACAAAGGAATTCTTCCTTGTGTATATTCTTTAATAATTGTAAAGGTAGGGCTATTAACCGTACGATTAATTCCTAATCCTTTGGCCAAGCCTTTAGTAAACGTTGTTTTTCCTGCCCCCAAATCGCCTTCTAAGGTAATTACAGAACCAGGCTGCAACTTTTCTGCTAACCGTTCCGCAAAGCTCATTGTTTCCTCTGTTGAATTTGTATGTATTTCAAATTCTTTCACAAAACCACCCTATTTTTTAAAATGATTATATCCCTGTTTTTGCAAGAGAGTCAGCGTATTTTTTTGTTTTAAAAATACATTTGCCGGCCCTTCTTTTACAATCCCAATTTGCGTTATTTTTTGATTTGCATTTTGACATTCTTTTTTAAGTTCATCCCAGTTTTCTTTAGGAATTGTGCCAATTAATTCATAATCTTCCCCACCGTTCAACATGAGTGGCAATGGGTCTTTATGAATAAAACAAAGCTCTTCACTTCTTGGTAATTGATCGGCATCAATTACGATTGACACATTGCTAGCTTCAGCAATTTCATTACTTTCACTTGCAATACCGTCACTCACATCATTTAAAGCCACACGCGGAAAACTTGCAAGAATTTGACCAATCTCAACCCTCGGTTCCGGCATCTGATGGCGCGCAACTAAATGCATCTCTTCTTTTGTAAACATATAGCCATGACCATGCTTTAACAATAGCTCAAGACCTGCAGCAGATTCACCAACGTTTCCAGTCACAAATACAAGATCATCTACCTTGGCATTGTTTCTTAAAAGATGACATCCCTTTTTGATTCTTCCTAGAACAGTAATGGTAATTGTTAAACTATGCATGGACGATACGGTATCTCCTCCGATTAAATCCATTTTATACCGTTCGGCCAGGTCTGTCATGCCAGCATATATTTTTGCTATTTCTTGCTCAGACCAATGTTTCGGTATCGCAATTGAAACTAAATAAAAGGTCGGCTGTCCACCCATAGCTGCTATGTCACTAATATTACTGGCTAACACTTTATAACCAATATGATAAGGTTTCATCGTTTTTTTTGTAAAATGTACCTCTTCTATCATTGTATCCATACATACAACTTCTTCAACATCAACATCACTAGAAAATAATGCAGCATCGTCCCCAATTCCCTTTACAAGGAAAGGATGATTAATCTTCTTCGGCGTAATGCTTTTTATAAATGAAAATTCATCTTGAATAGACACAGTTATCCTCCAACATTCTAAAGAAAAAAATATAAAAGAATCCTTAGGTTATTCCCCTAAGGATTAATTTTCTCATATTAATTTCAATTTTACAAAACCGATTGTTCTAATGCATCTTTAAATACAGAAATGATATCTTCTGACTCCTCAATCCCAACCGAAATTCGAATAACTCCTTCATTAATACCAAGCTCGTCCCTCATTTCAGGAGTTAGCGAACGGTGTGATGTCCCAAATGGATAAGAAACTGTTGTTTCTACTCCAGCTAATGTTGGAACAATTTTCACCCATGATAGTGATCTGAAAAATTTACTAACATCACATTTACCATCAATATCAATGGTAACAATAGCACCATTACCCTTTTCTGATACAAACTCTGGATAATAAACTTTATTAATTCCTGGATGATTTCTTAGCGCATCAGCAAGTTTTTGGGCATTTTTCACGTGACGTTCCATGCGTACACTTAGCGTTTTAATTCCTCTAGTTCCAAGCCATGCTTCGTTTGGAGCTAGATTTAAGCCAAGGTTAACAACTTTCGCTTTAGCTTTTGCTATAAGATCACTGTGACCAACTACAACACCAGCTGTTACATCACTATGTCCGCCAATATATTTCGTTGCACTATGAACAACAAGGTCTATTCCTTTTAAGTAAGGTTGAAGAAGATACGGTGTTGCAAATGTATTGTCAATTAATGTTGCAATGTTGTATTCTTTACCGATTTCAACAATTTTATCAATATTTTCGACTCTTAAAAGAGGATTCGTCACCGATTCAGAGTATAATAATTTTGTATTACCTTTAATATTCCTCACAATTTCCTCTTGATCTTCAAAAGAAACAAAAGTAACCTCAATTCCTAAATCCTTTAACTCAGTTGCAAGAAGTGTATATGTTCCTCCATATATATCATTTGTAGCTACAATATGATCACCTGCTTTTACAACAGATAATATACCAGCCATAATTGCTGATATACCAGATGACGTTGCTACTCCTGCTGGTGCACCCTCTAAATTAGCAACTGCTTGGGCTAATTCATCAGTATTCGGATTTCCTGTACGCGTATATAGATATTGACTTTCGCCGCTATAAAAACCTTCTAATTCTTCTAAACTAGAAAATGCAAAAGCAGATGTTTGATAGATTGGATTAATTTTACTTGAATTAGAACTTGGTCTATTTTCAGATAAATGTACTGTTTCAGTATCAAAATGGTGCTTCAATTTAACTTCCTCCTTTTTCACTTAATAATACTTTAAACCTTTAAAGTATTATTGGTCAATTAGTTTCAGAAGATTACATATTTATTTTAATTTAAAAAATAATGTAAGCGTTATAGTTGCTTTTACTGTTGAATCTTTATACTAAAAATATTATTTTCACATATTATTGTGTTTTTCATTGAATACTGCTCATTCAAATGGGCACTCTAATCTTACGAAACATATAAAAATATAGGAGGTTCTAGCATGTTGAGAAAACTTTTAATGGTATTACTTGCGGTTTCTCTAACCTTCTCACTAGCAGCATGTAATGATGCGCCAGGTGAAGACGTAGTTGGAGATAATGAAGTAAATGATGATGCTCCAGGCGAAGACATCGTTGGTGATGGTGAAGTGAATGATGAAAATGCAGCCGGTGATAATGCAATGGGTACTGGTGAAGTAAATGATGATGCACATGGTGAGGATATCGTCGGTGACGGTGAAGTAAACGATGATGCTCCGGGCGAAGATGTTGTTGGTGACAATGAAGTAGCAGATGATGAAGGATAAGATAAGCAAGGGCTGTCCAAAAAGTCATTGAAAAGTGACATTTTAGGTTAGCCCTCTTTTTTCTTTCATAACAGTAAGGACAACTTTTTATGAACGAACAAATGTCACCTCTCGTTAGCTCTTACTTAATCCCTATGATATCCGGACATCTATTCCGTTATTTGCGTTTCACAGAGGTTTTTTTGCGTTTCACGGACTTTTGCTCCGCTATTGCACGAATGAGGACGTACTTTCTTTTGTTTTTTGGTTAATAGAGGATTTATTGTCCGGTAAACTTCTGAAGACTGCCGCTTTTGTACAAATAAGGGCCTTTTTGTCCGCAATTGAAATGTATCCGGACATCTATTCCGTTAATTGCGTTTCACAGAGGTTTTTTTGTGTTTCACGGACTTTCCATCCGCTATTGCACGAATAATGATGTACTTTCTTTTGTTTTTTGGTTAATAGAGGATTTATTGTCCGGTAAACTTCTGAAGACTGCCGCTTTTGTACAAATAAGGGCCTTTTTGTCCGCTTTTGAAAAGGTTCCGGACATCTATTCCGTTATTTGCGTTTCACTTTCTTATTCAATAAAAAAGAGCAGCATCTCTGCTACTCCTTGTCTTTGCTTGGCAACGTCCTACTCTCACAGGGGGACAGCCCCCAACTACCATCGGCGCTGAAGAGCTTAACTTCCGTGTTCGGAATGGGAACGGGTGTGACCTCTTCGCTATCGTCACCAAACATATTATATTTGAGGATTGTTCCCTCAAAACTAGATAACAAGCATTCATATTCAACTGTAGTATTTTGTCCACCTTCCACTCCTAGACTCTCGAGATCAAATAACCTTCCTCCTCCGGAAGTCTATCGACTTCTTCGTCGGAAGAACATTTGCTCATCGAGTCTGAACAGTCGTGTCAGGTTTTCTACTTGGTTAAGTCCTCGATCGATTAGTATTCGTCAGCTCCACATGTCGCCATGCTTCCACCTCGAACCTATCTACCTCATCATCTCTGAGGGATCTTACTTACTTAAAGTAATGGGAAATCTCATCTTGAGGGGGGCTTCATGCTTAGATGCTTTCAGCACTTATCCCGTCCACACATAGCTACCCAGCGATGCTCTTGGCAGAACAACTGGTACACCAGCGGTGTGTCCATCCCGGTCCTCTCGTACTAAGGACAGCTCCTCTCAAATTTCCGACGCCCACGACGGATAGGGACCGAACTGTCTCACGACGTTCTGAACCCAGCTCGCGTACCGCTTTAATGGGCGAACAGCCCAACCCTTGGGACCGACTACAGCCCCAGGATGCGATGAGCCGACATCGAGGTGCCAAACCTCCCCGTCGATGTGGACTCTTGGGGGAGATAAGCCTGTTATCCCCGGGGTAGCTTTTATCCGTTGAGCGATGGCCCTTCCATGCGGAACCACCGGATCACTAAGCCCGACTTTCGTCCCTGCTCGACTTGTAGGTCTCGCAGTCAAGCTCCCTTGTGCCTTTACACTCTACGAATGATTTCCAACCATTCTGAGGGAACCTTTGGGCGCCTCCGTTACTCTTTAGGAGGCGACCGCCCCAGTCAAACTGCCCACCTGACACTGTCTCCCGCCCCGATCAGGGGCGCGGGTTAGAATTTCAATACAGCCAGGGTAGTATCCCACCGATGCCTCCACCGAAGCTGGCGCTCCGGCTTCTCAGGCTCCTACCTATCCTGTACAAGCTGTACCAAAATTCAATATCAGGTTGCAGTAAAGCTCCACGGGGTCTTTCCGTCCTGTCGCGGGTAACCTGCATCTTCACAGGTACTATGATTTCACCGAGTCTCTCGTTGAGACAGTGCCCAAATCGTTACACCTTTCGTGCGGGTCAGAACTTACCTGACAAGGAATTTCGCTACCTTAGGACCGTTATAGTTACGGCCGCCGTTTACTGGGGCTTCGATTCAAAGCTTCTCCGAAAAGGATAACCTCTCCTCTTAACCTTCCAGCACCGGGCAGGTGTCAGCCCCTATACTTCGCCTTGCGGCTTCGCAGAGACCTGTGTTTTTGCTAAACAGTCGCTTGGGCCTATTCACTGCGGCTCTCTCGCGCTTGCACGCTATCAGAGCACCCCTTCTCCCGAAGTTACGGGGTCATTTTGCCGAGTTCCTTAACGAGAGTTCTCTCGCGCATCTTAGGATTCTCTCCTCGCCTACCTGTGTCGGTTTGCGGTACGGGCACCTTCTACCTCGCTAGAAGCTTTTCTTGGCAGTGTGGAATCAGGAACTTCGGTACTATATTTCCCTCGCCATCACAGCTCAGCTTATGTGGTAAGCGGATTTGCCTACTTACCAGCCTAACTGCTTGGACGCGCATATCCAACAGCGCGCTTACCCTATCCTCCTGCGTCCCTCCATTGCTCAAACGGTAAAGAGGTGGTACAGGAATATCAACCTGTTGGCCATCGCCTACGCCTTTCGGCCTCGGCTTAGGTCCCGACTAACCCTGAGCGGACGAGCCTTCCTCAGGAAACCTTAGGCTTTCGATGGACAAGATTCTCACTTGTCTTTTCGCTACTCACACCGGCATTCTCACTTCTAAGCGCTCCACTAGTCCTTCCGGTCTAGCTTCAAAGCCCTTAGAACGCTCCCCTACCACTGACACGTAAGTGTCAATCCACAGCTTCGGTGATACGTTTAGCCCCGTTACATTTTCGGCGCAGAGTCACTCGACCAGTGAGCTATTACGCACTCTTTAAATGGTGGCTGCTTCTAAGCCAACATCCTGGTTGTCTAAGCAACTCCACATCCTTTGCCACTTAACGTATACTTTGGGACCTTAGCTGGTGATCTGGGCTGTTTCCCTCTTGACCACGGACCTTATCACTCGTAGTCTGACTCCTAAGGATAAGTCTTTGGCATTCGGAGTTTGACTGAATTCGGTAACCCGATGGGGGCCCCTAGTCCAATCAGTGCTCTACCTCCAAGACTCTTACCTTAAGGCTAGCCCTAAAGCTATTTCGGGGAGAACCAGCTATCTCCAAGTTCGATTGGAATTTCTCCGCTACCCACACCTCATCCCCGCACTTTTCAACGTGCGTGGGTTCGGGCCTCCATCCAGTGTTACCTGGACTTCACCCTGGACATGGGTAGATCACCTGGTTTCGGGTCTACGACCACGTACTACAATCGCCCTATTCAGACTCGCTTTCGCTGCGGCTCCGTCTCTTCGACTTAACCTTGCACGGGATCGTAACTCGCCGGTTCATTCTACAAAAGGCACGCTGTCACCCATAAATGGGCTCCAACTACTTGTAGGCACACGGTTTCAGGATCTCTTTCACTCCCCTTCCGGGGTGCTTTTCACCTTTCCCTCACGGTACTGGTTCACTATCGGTCACTAGGGAGTATTTAGCCTTGGGAGATGGTCCTCCCAGCTTCCGACGGGATTTCACGTGTCCCGCCGTACTCAGGATCCACTCAAGAGAGAACGAAGTTTCAGCTACAGGGCTGTTACCTTCTTCGGCTGGTCTTTCCAAACCACTTCACCTACTTCGTTCCTTTGTAACTCCGTATAGAGTGTCCTACAACCCCAAGAGGCAAGCCTCTTGGTTTGGGCTTCTTCCGTTTCGCTCGCCGCTACTCAGGAAATCGCGTTTGCTTTCTCTTCCTCCGGGTACTTAGATGTTTCAGTTCCCCGGGTCTGCCTTCAGTACCCTATGTATTCAGGTATAGATCCTGTTCCATTACGAACAGTGGGTTTCCCCATTCGGAAATCTCCGGATCAAAGCTTACTTACAGCTCCCCGAAGCATATCGGTGTTAGTCCCGTCCTTCATCGGCTCCTAGTGCCAAGGCATTCACCGTGCGCCCTTATTCACTTAACCTAAGATGATCTTAATCATCAAGATTTTAATAAGAACTTTTCTACAGTAAATATGAATGTTATTGCTATCTAGTTTTCAAAGAACAATATAGAGAGAATGCTCTCTCAAAACTAAACAAAATGTCTAAGCGCGTCTTCGTAATTCTTCCTTAGAAAGGAGGTGATCCAGCCGCACCTTCCGATACGGCTACCTTGTTACGACTTCACCCCAATCATCTGTCCCACCTTAGGCGGCTGGCTCCAAAAGGTTACCCCACCGACTTCGGGTGTTACAAACTCTCGTGGTGTGACGGGCGGTGTGTACAAGGCCCGGGAACGTATTCACCGCGGCATGCTGATCCGCGATTACTAGCGATTCCAGCTTCATGTAGGCGAGTTGCAGCCTACAATCCGAACTGAGAATGGCTTTATGGGATTGGCTCAACCTCGCGGTCTCGCAACCCTTTGTACCATCCATTGTAGCACGTGTGTAGCCCAGGTCATAAGGGGCATGATGATTTGACGTCATCCCCACCTTCCTCCGGTTTGTCACCGGCAGTCTCCTTAGAGTGCCCAACTGAATGCTGGCAACTAAGGACAAGGGTTGCGCTCGTTGCGGGACTTAACCCAACATCTCACGACACGAGCTGACGACAACCATGCACCACCTGTCACTCTGTCCCCCGAAGGGGAACCTTCTATCTCTAGAAGTAGCAGAGGATGTCAAGACCTGGTAAGGTTCTTCGCGTTGCTTCGAATTAAACCACATGCTCCACCGCTTGTGCGGGCCCCCGTCAATTCCTTTGAGTTTCAGTCTTGCGACCGTACTCCCCAGGCGGAGTGCTTAATGCGTTAGCTGCAGCACTGAAGGGCGGAAACCCTCCAACACTTAGCACTCATCGTTTACGGCGTGGACTACCAGGGTATCTAATCCTGTTCGCTCCCCACGCTTTCGCGCCTCAGCGTCAGTTACAGACCAGAGAGTCGCCTTCGCCACTGGTGTTCCTCCACATCTCTACGCATTTCACCGCTACACGTGGAATTCCACTCTCCTCTTCTGCACTCAAGTTTCCCAGTTTCCAATGACCCTCCCCGGTTGAGCCGGGGGCTTTCACATCAGACTTAAGAAACCGCCTGCGCGCGCTTTACGCCCAATAATTCCGGACAACGCTTGCCACCTACGTATTACCGCGGCTGCTGGCACGTAGTTAGCCGTGGCTTTCTGGTTAGGTACCGTCAAGGTACCAGCAGTTAACTGGTACGTGTTCTTCCCTAACAACAGAGCTTTACGACCCGAAGGCCTTCATCGCTCACGCGGCGTTGCTCCGTCAGACTTTCGTCCATTGCGGAAGATTCCCTACTGCTGCCTCCCGTAGGAGTCTGGGCCGTGTCTCAGTCCCAGTGTGGCCGATCACCCTCTCAGGTCGGCTACGCATCGTCGCCTTGGTGAGCCGTTACCTCACCAACTAGCTAATGCGCCGCGGGCCCATCTGTAAGTGATAGCCGAAACCATCTTTTATTCTCAAACCATGTGGTTCAAGAGATTATCCGGTATTAGCTCCGGTTTCCCGAAGTTATCCCAGTCTTACAGGCAGGTTGCCCACGTGTTACTCACCCGTCCGCCGCTGAATCAGAGGAGCAAGCTCCTCGTCATCCGCTCGACTTGCATGTATTAGGCACGCCGCCAGCGTTCGTCCTGAGCCAGGATCAAACTCTCCGAAAAGGGTTTGATTGCTCAAACTAATATACTGACTTGGTTGTTGAACTTAGTTCAACTTGTTTTGCACGCTTGACATTTTGTTTAGTTTTCAAAGGACATTTTTATGGTGGGCCTGAATGGACTTGAACCATCGACCTCACGCTTATCAGGCGTGCGCTCTAACCAGCTGAGCTACAGGCCCGAATACACATCTTATAAATGGAGCGGGTGATGGGAATCGAACCCACGACATCAGCTTGGAAGGCTGAGGTTTTACCACTAAACTACACCCGCAATCTATTAAGTTCCGACTGGTCGGGAAGACAGGATTCGAACCTGCGACCCCTTGGTCCCAAACCAAGTGCTCTACCAAGCTGAGCTACTTCCCGTTTTCAACAATATAAATGGCGCGCCCGACAGGAGTCGAACCCATAACCTTCTGATCCGTAGTCAGACGCTCTATCCAATTGAGCTACGGGCGCATCTATTAAAGCAACTTTTATATAATAACACACATCTTAATGTATATCAAGTCTTTTTTTGGTGCGGCCGAGAGGACTTGAACCTCCACGGGGTTGCCCCCACTAGGCCCTCAACCTAGCGCGTCTGCCATTCCGCCACGACCGCATTCGTAGGTTTAGAAAACAAAAGACACTGCAATAACAGCGACTTTATTAGTTTAACTCATATTTAATTAAAAGTCAATGGTGCGGGTGGAGGGACTTGAACCCCCACGCCATAGGCGCTAGATCCTAAGTCTAGTGCGTCTGCCAATTCCGCCACACCCGCATAATGGTGAGCCATGAAGGATTCGAACCTTCGACCCTCTGATTAAAAGTCAGATGCTCTACCGACTGAGCTAATGGCTCGTACTATTAATTTGATGCTTATTTATAAAATGGCTGGGCTAGCTGGATTCGAACCAGCGCATGACGGAGTCAAAGTCCGTTGCCTTACCGCTTGGCTATAGCCCAACAATACTATGGCGGTTCCGACGGGGATCGAACCCGCGATCTCCTGCGTGACAGGCAGGCATGTTAACCACTACACCACGGAACCAATTTTTATGGTGGAGGATGACGGGATCGAACCGCCGACCCCCTGCTTGTAAGGCAGGTGCTCTCCCAGCTGAGCTAATCCTCCAAGTATGATTAATTATCAAATGACCCGTACGGGATTCGAACCCGTGTTACCGCCGTGAAAGGGCGGTGTCTTAACCGCTTGACCAACGGGCCATAACAAATGATGAGTGGCGGAGAAGGAGGGATTTGAACCCTCGCGCCGGTTACCCGACCTACACCCTTAGCAGGGGCGCCTCTTCAGCCACTTGAGTACTTCTCCGCTTTGGCTCCACAGGCAGGATTCGAACCTGCGACCGATCGGTTAACAGCCGATAGCTCTACCACTGAGCTACTGTGGAATAATTGTGACGACGTTGACTATATTACAATATGTTGTTTTGATTGTCAAGAGACTTTTTAGAAATCTAAATGTTTTCACAGTGCTTGTCTCAGCGACTTTTATAATATAACATAAATTATTTTTTGTCGTCAACATCCTTTTATAATTGAATTTTTTTTAATTTACCTTTACATCTACCACATACATAGCGACTAACATCCACTCGCTTTTTTCTTTCGAATATATGGTGACATGTAATACATTGATAAGAATGTTTTAGTTCTAATCTTCGTTTCTTTACCATTGTGAGTGGTTTACAAAACCTTGGAGCATCAACTTGCTTTAAAAGCAATCTAAAATCAGAATCTCTGTGTTGATATCCTTTCCCCTCAAGATGTAAATGATAGTGACATAGCTCATGTTTAATAATTCCTTTAATAGCTTCTAAACCTTGTTCTTCAAAATATTTTGGATTGATTTCAATATCATGTGTTTTTAAGAGATACCGGCCACCTGTTGTTCGTAATCTCTTATTAAAACGAGCTGAATGTTTAAAAGGTTTCCCAAAAAAACTAAGTGAAAGTTCTTCGCATAGTGATTGTAAGTGTATTTCATCCATATATTATTGCCCCAACTTCATATTAATTATTTTCCTATACTTAATTTTAACATAAATATTTATAACCAACTCAACTCTTATTACCATTAATACTACATTATTCTTTAAAATGGTTTGCACATTATACCTACTTCCTGCATACACTATGTAATACCTTAGAAGGCTTAAAAAGCTAAAGGAGGTAATCAACATGCCATATTGGTTAGTTAAACAGTTAAAGCAGGCCTACCATGATAAAAATAGATATCAAATTAAATTACTTAATCAATGCTGGTTTTTTTATAGAAAAAAGCACTGCTCATAAAAAACAGTGCTTTTTTAATTCGCTATTGTGGTGGTAGCATCGTTAAAGCCACTCGGCCTTTCTTTTGATCGACGTCCTCTACCCAGACTTTAACCACATCACCGACTGAAACAATGTCCATCGGATGTTTTACAAATTGCCTACTTAATTTGGATATATGAACTAATCCATCTTGCTTAACTCCTATATCTATGAACGCGCCAAAGTCCACAACATTTCGAATTGTACCTTCTAATTCCATACCTCTTTTTAAATCTTCCAATTGCAGTATATCTTTCTTTAAAAGCGGCGTTGGCACTTCATCACGCGGGTCACGTTCAGGTCGAATTAACGAATCAATAATATCCCTTAATGTTGGTTCACCAATATTAATTTCCTTCGCTAATTTCGGGAGGTCTACGTTAGATAAAGCATCTTTTAATTTATCGGAACCAAGATCATTAGTTGAACATCCGACTTTTTCCAAAAGGCGAATAGTCTCATCATAGCTTTCTGGGTGGATTGATGTACGATCTAGTGGGTGATTTCCATCAACTATTCTTAAAAATCCAATACATTGTTCGTAAGTTTTAGCTCCCAATCGAGGGATCTTTTTTAATTGACCTCGATTTAAAAATTTCCCTTCTGATTCGCGCTGATTTACAATGTTTGTCGCTACAGTTTTAGATAAACCCGCTACATATTGCAATAAAGAAGATGATGCAGTATTTACATTAACACCGACTTGGTTTACTACCGTTTCAACAACAAAACTTAAAGATCCCGATAATTTCTTCTGTGAAACATCATGCTGATATTGTCCAACTCCGATTGACTTTGGGTCAATTTTCACTAGTTCAGCTAACGGGTCTTGCAATCTCCTTGCAATCGACACAGCACTTCTTTCCTCTACCTGCAAATTAGGAAACTCTTCACGCGCAAGATCTGACGCAGAATATACACTTGCACCCGCTTCGTTAACGATCAAATAGTAAATTTCACGATCAGTTTCTTTAAGCAATTCCGCGATGAATTGTTCAGTTTCACGAGATGCAGTTCCATTTCCAATTGCAATGATTTCTATCGGAAATTCTTTGAGTAGCGCTGCCGCTTTTTCCTTTGCTTCCGCTGGTTTTGCTTTAGGTGGATGCGGATAGATCACATCCTTTTTCAAAAACTTTCCCGTCTCATCAACGACAGCAAGCTTACAACCTGTCCGATAAGCAGGGTCAACACCTAACACCATTTTTCCTTTTAAAGGTGGTTGTAATAATAGGTTTCTTAAATTTTCGGAAAATATATGTATTGCTTGGTCTTCAGCCTTTTCAGTTAAAGTATTACGGATTTCACGTTCAATTGAAGGCTGAATCAAGCGCTTATATGAATCCTCAATCGCCGTATCTAACTGTCCAATTGCAACAGTACTTTTTCCTTTAATAATTTCTTTTGTTAAGTAATTAAGAATATTTTCTTGCGGAGGATCAACCGTAACCTTTAATACATCTTCCTTTTCACCACGATTTAGTGCTAGAACACGGTGTGGTACCACTTTTAGTACTGGTTCCTCGTACTCATAATACATTTCATATACATTCTTTTCATCTTTTTCTTGGTCTTTAACAACCGATTGTAATTTCCCTCTTTTGAATGTTTCATTTCTAATCCATTCTCTAAATGGAGCTGAATCTGATATATACTCTGCAATAATATCTCTAGCTCCAGCTAAGGCATCTTCTTCAGTTAATACTTCCTTTTCCTCATTCAAGTACTTTCTCGCTTCATCTTCCACGTTTCCTTGAGTAGGTAGACTATACATCCATTCAGCCAGAGGCTCAAGTCCTTTTTCTTTTGCAATAGTAGCTTTTGTTCTGCGTTTCTGTTTATATGGTCGATATAAATCCTCGATTTGTTGGAGAATTACCGCTTGTTCAATATCCTTTTTTAGCTCCTCAGTTAACTTACCTTGTTCGTCAATTAACCGAATAACTTCTTCTTTTCTTTTTTCAAGATTTTGTGCATACTCCCACTTTTCAGTAATAGAGCGAATCTGCACTTCATCAAGTCCGTTTGTTCGTTCCTTTCGATATCGTGCAATAAAGGGAACTGTGTTTCCTTCCTCTATTAGCGCAATAACATTCTGAATTTGCTTTGTAGAAATACCTAAACTCTTTGCAATATTATTAATAATAAAGTTATCTCTTTCGGTCATTTTGTCTCCACCTATCGTTTTAACATATTCTATTGTACATTTTACCAAATAATTTAAGTAAACACCTAACAACACTAGTAGGAGCTTTTCTTCAGAAAAGCTCCTGCCAAAGCCTTGAATAAATCTTTAAATGTGCTGAAAATGAAAAATGAGAAATGGTATCCTACACAGTAATTAATTTTGTGGATTCCGAACTTAAAATCGGATGAATAATAATAGAACATTTGGGGATATCATAAAAAAATAAAAATAGTGGGCTCAGTTTATTAAGTAATCTTATATAGTCAAAGAATTTTATTATACTCTTGGGATTCGTGTTGGATGAGTTCTCTTAGTTTCTTCAAAGCTCTCCGTTGCAAACGTGATACATGCATTTGTGAAATATTTAATTTTTCGCCCGTTTCTTTTTGACTCAAATTTTCGAAGTAAGTTAACCTTAAAATGTCCCGCTCTCTCTCACTTAGTACGCTTAAGATTTTTTCAACTAGCATAGAACGGTCTATATTTTGATATCCAATTTCATGTTCACCAATGAGATCTAATAGCGTAACGCTGCCACCCTCATAATCGCTCTCTATTTTACTATCAACCGAAAGTGCTCGATAACTTTTACTCATTTCCATCGTTTCTAATATTTCTTCTTCTGAAACATTTAAATATTGTGCTATTTCTTCAACTTTCGGTGAGCGCTGTAGTTCTTCTGTCAGTAGCTCAACGGATTTTTTTAACTTCGGGCCCAGTTCCTTAACTCTTCTTGGAACATGCACGCTCCATGTTTTGTCACGAATAAACCTTTTAATTTCACCAAGAATGGTTGGAATTGCAAATGACTCAAAATTCCCACCATAATTTTGATCAAACCTACGAATTGCACCTAGCAAACCTATCATGCCAACCTGGACTAAGTCCTCATGTATATTTTTCCCTTTAGAGTATTTCCGCGCGAGTGATTCAACTAATTTTTTATAGTGATTTACAAGTAAGGTTTGCACATCTTCATCTTCGTGCTCTTGATATTGTTTAATCCAGTTATAAACACACTCGTTATGATTGGGAGGATGAGACTGTGTCGTCACCAGGGTCCACCTCATCTCTACTAAGGTGCTTTGTCATGACTAAGACAACGCCGCCAGCTTGATTATTAAATGAAACATCATCCATTAGAGTCTCAATGAGATATAAACCCAAACCGCCCTCACGCATATTTTCAATTGGTGTCGCGCGATCGTACGGTCCATTGTTATGTGAGATGTCGTTTAAATTAAAGCTTTTACCGTTATCTGCCACTATTATCTCTAACCTAGCATGATGAACTACAAATCCTAATACCACCTCTCCTTCTTCGCTCTCATGATAAGCATGTTGTATAGCATTCGTAGTCGCTTCCGAGATCGCTACCTTTATGTCCTCAATTTCATCGTAAGTAAACCCCATGCGGCTTGCGATACCTGATACCGTCAGCCTGATTACCCCTACATACTCCGATTTTGCAGGAATTTTCATTTCTATGAAGTCGAACGACTTCTTCATTACATTTCACCTCTTATGTCTGCCGTCTCTATATCAATTATTTCTGATAAGCCTGTGATTTGAAATAGCCGCTCCACTCGTTCCGTTAATCCGACTAATTTTAATGAACATCCATGTCTCCGGCACGACTTCAACGCACCGATAAAAACTCCAAGTCCAGTACTATCCATATAGCGAACACCAGATAAATGAACAACTACATTCATTTCTTCCTGCTCTGTTAATGGTATTAATACTTCACGAAGTTTAGGAGCTGTATATGCATCAACTTCTCCTACTATACTCAGAACTTGATCATTCCCAATTTTTTTATTATCAATTTTTAAGTTCATTTTTTCTAGCACCCTCTTTCGTACCCTTATAAAGGGGGTTACCCTCTATTATGTAACACTAAACCCTTCTTCTTAAAATAATTAGTGTGAAATCATCCGTAAGCTTGTAAGAACCCGAATCATGTAATTCACTATAGATATTATTTACAATATCTTGAGATGGGAGGTGAATATATTTTTTTATTAAGCCTGCAACCTCTTCTCTTGTAATAAATCGATTTCCAATTCTGCATTCTGTTAAGCCATCCGTTAATAAAACGATCATGTCACCTGGTAAAACGTTTCTTTCATATTCCTCATATAAAGTTTTAGAAACACCAAGCACAAGTCCCTTTGTTTTTAACTCTTCAAACTGATCTGATTCAGCATGATAATAAAATCCCGGTTCATGTCCGGCAGAAGAATATCTGAACTTATGTGCTGCTGAATCATAGATTCCATAGAACATTGTGATAAACATACTGCTATCAACATTCTGCTCTACAATTCGGTTTAAGTTTTCAAGTACATACCTTGGTGTCATCCTCGTTTCAGGCAAACTATCCATTGAATACTTAATCATCGACATACAAAGCGCTGCAGGAATTCCTTTTCCGATGACATCGGCAACTGCAACACTGACACTACCATTCTCATCCTGGACAAAATGATAATAGTCACCATTCATCTGCCTTGCCGGTCTACTAATCGCACCGATGTCTAAGGACTCAACCGTCGGCCATTCTGACCTCAATAAAGTTTGTTGCATATTTGCAGCAACTTGTATTTCTGATTGCAGCTCTGATTGTTGGTACCGAAGATTAAGTAACTCACGATACGCTTCTCCATAACCCGTCATTACTTTAAGTAAAAAATCAAAGGAGTCTTGAACATAGGGTGCTACTTCTTGTAGATCCTTTAAAGAGGAAATATGCACTTTTATCACTTCTTCTGGTGACACCTTGGTTTCAATTAAATGGCGGCTTAATTTTTGTCCTTTGTATAAAATGCTTTTATCTCGACTGTTAATATATTGCATTAAATATTGTTTATATTCATGTTTCCAACGATTGGCGTACACCACATCTCCCCCTATAGGAACTATATATATGTCTTCAACACTGTTAAATACCACTGCTATTATAAAAGCACAAGCACTTGTGTTTCCCCTATTTCGGGCGACACCCCTTCTAAAAGACGTTACAATGGGTAGGCAGTGAAAATCCGAGCTCCCTGCACCCCACTTATAAGCACAACCTGAAGCCGTTTTCTTGAAATATTAACATAATATCCCCAATTATTATTTCATTTTTTTAATATTTGCGCAATTTATAAACCAAAATTGCAAAAAAATACGATATCACCATTAGGTCATATCGAGGAATTTTAATCTTATTATATTGTCCTCATGTAAAAAAAAGACCAGTGTAAGTTATCTGGTCCCTGCATTAAAAGATTTGTATGATACCATAAATCAGTTCGATTATACGAGTTAAAAGGCTGTTTTCTAGTACAGTCGGTCACCCAATTAAAAAAAGCCGCCTCATTCGCTATGAAGCCGCTATTTTTAGTAATATACGTATTTAATGATAATCCTTGATATACCCCGGTACTATCATACTTAAACCCTGGAAGCGTCATAAAAGGACCTTATTAAAAATCAATAAGACCAATGCTAATTTGGAGTGCGTCATCAACTTTACTCATCATGCCCTCATCTAGATGCGTGATTTTATCCGTAAGTCGTTGTTTGTCAATTGTACGAATTTGCTCTAGTAAAATAACAGAGTCACGTTCAAATCCATATTTTTCCGCGTTAATTTCCACATGCGTAGGTAGCTTCGCTTTTTGAATTTGGGCTGTGATAGCTGCAACAATAACTGTGGGACTAAATCGATTCCCGATATCATTTTGGATGACCAGTACAGGGCGAACGCCTCCTTGTTCCGAGCCGACAACAGGGGAAAGGTCAGCAAAATAAACGTCGCCACGTTTAACAATCAAATCATTACACCCCGCTAACTAAGCGTTCTAAGGTATTTTCCGCTTCCTCCTCAGCAAGAAACGCTTCTGATGCGATGTTTAGATTGATTTTAGCCATTTCCATATATCCGCGTCTCATCGTTTCGCGAATTTGTCGTTTTCTACGTTCTCTGAGGTACATTTTCGTTGCTTGATAAATAAATTCATTACGATTACTGTCCTCCTGCTTTAGAAAACCATCAACTTCGTTAATAAGAGCTTGGGGTAATCGAACCAAGATTTCTTGTGTACTTTCAGACACAAATAACACCTCCGCCATCAACTGCACAACAAATTTTATAACAAGATCAATTCTATACCACATTAATAATACCACTCTACAAGATGTATTGCAAAATGAAATTAATTATTACAGATTTTAGTATTTACCAATGTATTAGATTTTTTACATAAAATTTCTACTTTATTGATGAACAAGAAAAACCTGTAAGATCTCACATCACAAACTTTACTACACTACTCCTAGAAATAAACAGATTTAGTTATTGTTTCTCACATAAACACGGGGAACTCTAGACGTAATGATACAAGGTATTTCATAATTAATAGTATCTAATTGTTTTGCAACATCATCGACACTAATCGTATGTTTACCTTGTTCACCAATCAATGTAACATCTGTTCCTACAGGAAGTTCTTTCGGCAATCGAACCATCATTTGGTCCATGCAAATTCTTCCGACGATTGGGCAAAATTCTCCATCTACGAGAACATTAGCATATTTTAATTTACGTATCCACCCATCAGCATATCCAATTGGGATTGTTCCTATCCATTCATTTTTTTTCGTTTCATAGGTCGAGCCATAACTAATTTTTTCACCAACACCTAATCGCTTAATATGAACCAGTTTACTCTTTAATGAGAAGGCCTCTTTTAGCTGAAATGGTAGTTGATTTTTAATATCAGGCGAAGGTGTCAAACCATACATCGCAATACCGAAACGAACTGCATTAAAAGTTTTTTCAGGAAAACGCAAGCCTGTTGCACTGTTTGCACAATGAATCAATAATTGATTTCTCTTGTGTTCTTTTACCCATTCTAAGAACTTTACAAACCTATTATATTGCTCATGAAAATATGACAAGTCTAATTCATCAGCAGTTGCAAAATGAGTAAATACCCCAGTCATTACAAACTGCGGGTGCTCTTTAATATACTTTAAGAAAGCATCCAGTTCGGCCTTTTCTCTAACACCAATACGTCCCATCCCTGTATCCAATTTTAAGTGGAAGTTAACATAAGAATTAGCGTTTAAATAAGAACCGGCCACTTCTAACCATTCACGTTGGAATACAGTCAGTGTTATATTTTGCTGTTGCGCAATCTGAACGTCCTGAGGTCGCGTCCAACCTAAAACTAAAATAGGTGCTAAAATCCCATTTGCTCTGAGCTCTAACGCCTCATCTAAAAGTGCAACTGCGAGCCAATTTGCACCTGCTGCTAATGCTGTTTCCGCAACTTGAACCGCACCATGTCCATAGCCATTCGCTTTTACTACAGCAATGATATCCGTCTCAGATGGAAGGTGCTTTTTCATATTCGTTACATTTTCATAAATACAGTCAAGATTAACTTCAACCCATGTATCACGATAATACGGTAGTTCCACTACTCTCTTCCCCCACACCATATAGGTTTAAATGTAACTTCGATTTTAAATGATTTTATTTATTTGTCAATTATCCTATGCACAGTTAGGAAGATGGAACTAAACGCCAGTACAAAAACAAAACAGATACCATTGATTTATTTTTTCAGATAAAATAAAGGCTCAGATTATAGACCTGAGCCGAAATTTGAAAGGATTTTTATTTAATAGATTGACCTTGAACAGAGCGAGCAATTTCAGCCATTTCCGCCTGTGTTAAATCTTTTGATGCTAAATAATAATCAACGCCACCATATGTCCATGAAATAGCATTTTCAGTCATTGCACCAACTGTAAATCCTAAATCAATTGGCTCACCGTCTACGAAAATCGGATTACTAGCTGGTAATACTGAAGAAACTTCTTCAAATAATGTGAATGACTTTTCTCCCGCATATGTTAATACAATACGCTCTCCATTTTCAGTAGCTACTTTCTTTTCTTCAATTAGTTCCATTCCAAGCGTTGATTCTGGATATAAAACCATTAGATTTGCATCCGCAGGCTGTGCCATTGTTGGAGTATCCATTTCAGCACCTGTTTTATTTTTCTCTAAATCAAATGCGTCAGCATCAAATTGTGCATCAAATTCAAATCCTGTAAAATCTACTTGCACTAATGGTTGCATATCTTGGTCCATCACTTTTACCATTACAGGCGTTAAATCTTTCTTATTAATCGTTATCTCTTGAACTGGAAGTGTTTTGTTATTTTGATAATTTGTTTTTGTTGTAAATACGTATTCATTCTCAGTTGAAGCAAATTGTGTTTCAGCATCATTTAATATATCGCTAACTAGTGACTGATAAAGATAGGCTTGACTGCTGTTTTCTGGCCAATCGCTTTGAAAACGGAAACTTTTATTTAATGCTGGTGTAATAACAAATACACCTTCTTTATTACGAAGAATCATTTGGCTCTGCTCCTTGTTATCACTCTTTAAGTGAACACGATAGAAGTCAGGCGCTTTATGGGCAATATCTATATTATATTCTTGTGGTTCATTACCAGTCTGTAATGTTAATGTAGCATTAGCTTTATAGCCTGACATCTCCTCGATTTTTTTGTTAAGTGCTTTCTTTACATCCTCCTGACTTTTTTCGCCACAAGCCGTTAATCCAATGATGAGTAAAAGTCCTAAAAGTACGAGTGTAAAGCTTTTCTTCATTTCCTCAACCCCTTTGTCTCATTTCGGACAAAGAAGGGAACCAGATAAGCTTAAAAGAATGTACGAAATACTAGAGGAAGTGCATTTATTACATCCGTAGCTAGAACATCAACCATCGAATGGTTTTGAGCTACTAACTCCTCAGCCGCTTTTCCATGAACATATACTGCATTGCTAATGGCTTCTTGAAGATTTGAATGGCCCATTACAAAAGCAAGGATTATTCCCGTTAATACATCACCTGTACCGCCTTTAGCTAAAGCGGGATTGCCAGTCGTGTTTATATATTGTTCTCCCGATGGTGTTGTTACAATTGAATAAGGCCCTTTCAATACAAGGAAGACCCCATATTCCATTGCAAACTTGCGCGAATACTCAAACCGGTTTTGCTCTAGCTCTTTTACTGAGAAGTTCAGTAGACGTGCCATTTCTCCTGAGTGAGGAGTTAAAACCGTTGGAGCAAGTCGTTGCTTTAACTTTTCTTTAAGTTTTGGAGAAGTTAAATAAAACAAACCATCAGCATCGACAATTAATGGAGCCTGAAATGTATCGAGTAATTCCGAAAGGATTATCTCTCCACCCTTTTCACGTCCCATCCCTGGACCAAAAGCAATTGAGTTAAATTTAGACAAGTCCAGTCCAATTTCCCCACTGAAGTAACCCAACTCTGATGACCAAGGCGAAAACATAGCTTCCACAACCTGACTAGCTACAGTTGAATGAATAACATCTGGAATTGCTAGTGTAATAAGACCTCCCCCAGCACGTAGCGATGCTTTGGTTGTCAAAATAGGTGCTCCGGACATTGAATTGGAACCACCAATAATTAGGCCCTTTCCATAATCACCTTTATGCGATGAAGATGATCGAAGTGGAATTGAATTACATACATCTTGTTTTGTCCAACATTTCCGCATAGTTTCTACACTTTCAGAAGCTTTAGGTGGAATACCAATAGAAACCACTTCCAGCTCGCCATAAAAATCACGAGCAGGGAACGTAAATGCACTAAGCTTAGGTAGATGCAATGTAATCGTTACATTAGCCTTAAACGCTAGTTCAATTGGTTGATTTCCATCCGCAGTAACCCCGCTAGGAATATCAACTGATAATTTAACTGCATCGCATTCATTACAAGCAGCGATTACTTCCTGATAAGGAGATTTAAGATTTCCCTTTAAACCAATTCCTAGCATAGCATCAATGATTACATCATAGTTTTGTAAACATTGTACAGTAGTAAATGGTTTAACAGTATAGCCTGAACGTTCTAATGCAGTTAAATGAACAAGCGCATCGCCAGTGATTTTTTCCTTTTTCGGAATTAACACTGCATCCACATTAAATCCTAAACTTTTTAAGACTCTTGTAATTACAAAACCATCTCCACCATTATTGCCAGTACCAATTAATATTAAGATTTTATCGCCTTCGTTTAAATAATCTAAGGCTTTTCGAGTAAAAGCTTGGCCGGCATTTTCCATCAACAAAATTCCAGGTATACCAATTTCGTTCATAGTAAAGCGGTCGATTTCGTACAATTCATTTGCAGTTACGATTTGCAAAGTGTGTTCCCTCCTACCGCACTAAAAATATATGAGACAACTTATCGCAATATGCAGACTAGCTATGCCAAGCTGTCGACAAATAAGGTTTTTTTTTATAAAAGTTCAATAATAACCTGTCCTAGCGCGTATTCTTTCGAATGTGTAATTGATAGATGAATTTTTTCTTCACTTAAATTTGATTGTGTAACCGGCTTTCCAAATTCATCTGGCAGTACCTCAATATCTTGAAAACTTAAGTTTTTCCCTATACCTGTTCCTTTTGCTTTCGCAAAAGCCTCCTTAACCGCAAATCGACCCGCCAAAAATTCTACTTGGCGTGAAACTGATAGTTTCCCGTAAATTTCAAGTTCTTTATTTGTTAATATTCTCTCGGGGAATTTTGGTTGTCGTTCTATTATTTTTTTCATTCGGTTCAATTCGACAATATCTATGCCAATTCCTTTAATCATTGTAATGTTCCTTTCTTCTATTTAACGCTAATTAACAATATAATAGTAATAACTGTAATAAAAGTATACCAAAGGAGATTTATGTATGTTTATTCGCAATGAGAGTTTTCGATCGTTTGTTCAATATTATCCTATTGTTACTTTGCTTGTGGCAACAAATTTAATTTTATGGCTAGTTACGTCTTTCGTTCCCGGGGGCGATCTACTTTTACGATTAGGAATTGGCTCAAATATGGATGTTTACCACGGGGAGTACTGGCGCCTTATTACCCCGATATTTTTACATGGTAGTTTTGGACATCTTTTATTTAATTCGTTTTCCTTAATTTTATTTGGCCCAGCGCTTGAAGTTATGCTCAAGAAATTTAAATTTATTATTCTTTACTTTGTAGGGGGTGCATTGGCTAACATCGGTACTTTTTTTGTAGCACCAATTAATTATCTCCACCTCGGATCATCTAGTGCAATATTTAGCTTATTTGGAATTTATGTATATATGGTCATTTACCGCAAGGACTTAATCGACAGAATGAGTTCCCAAATTATCATTACCATCTTAGTTGTGGGATTCGCCATGACTATTTTCAGATCTAATATTAATATATTTGCTCATATTTTTGGCTTACTAGGCGGGGCAGCACTTGGTCCTATTTTACTTAGAAAATTGTAAGTCGCTCTAGGCCGACATGGGCTAACATGATATTGGCTTTTTTTCAAAAAACTAAGAACCAGTGAATTTTAGTACCTTGGATTAATGCCTTATCCAAGGTTTTTTTGTTCTAAGTTTTCGCGATCGTTAACGTCTTAGAATAAACTATTTTAATTAGTAGGGTAACATGTATAGTATCAAAAGACGATGAAGAGTCTTTACACCCAATTTCCTCTCGACTAACCCCTTCATACACCCGATGAAGAGGTTTCCCACCTGATTTTCCCTCGACAAACCCCTTCATGCACTCGATGAAGAGGTTTTTCACCCGATTTTCTCTCGACAAACCCCTTCATGCACTCGATGAAGAGGTTTTTCACCCGATTTTCTCTCGACAAACCCCTTCATGCAACCGATGAAGAGGTTTGATACCCGATTTCCACTCACTTAACCCCTTCATGCACCCGATGAAGGGATTTGGCACTAAATCACTACCCTAACGTAAAAAAACGCTCCCATAGGCAGCGCTCTTTCCACATTTAATGCATTATAAAACTAGATTGATCTATAAATTCTACTTCACTTTTATTTTTTAAGTCTTGCACTAATTGAAATAGTGCTTTGTCTTTTTGTTTTGCCTCTATCATACAGTCTATTTCGTTAACACTACCCTTTATTTCGTTTAAAAATTCCATGAACATCTCCGCGTCTATATAATCAGCATGATGTCGAAATTGCTTTTCACTTTTTGGGCTTGAAATATGCATTTTAATTGGTAGCTCAGAGTGCGCCCATGTTCCAACTATTCGCTCCCAATCGCCAATCCAATTATTTTCCTCATGATTGGCCAAATGATGATGATAATCGAAAACTAATGGTATCCCAAGTTTTTGACATAAATACAATGTATCCTGAACTTGAAAAGATGTATCATCATTTTCAAGCATAATTAAATCTTGAACTCTCCGTGGAATCTGACCCCAGTTTAGGATAAATTGTTCCAGTGCTTTCTCCTTGTCTTTATATGCTCCTCCAACATGAAGAACACACCGGTGAACAGGGTTAATCCCCATACCTTTTAAAAGTTTTTTATGCATTACCAAAGTTTTTAATGAATTATTTAGAACATCGACTTTTGTTGAGTTAAGCAATACAAAATGATCAGGATGGAAGTCTACTCTCATTGGATTTTTGTTTAAAAAAACTTTAATTTCATGAAGAGAATCTTTTAAGGGCTCCATAAAATCCCAATCGGATATTTCTTCATGATTTGCTAACGGAATTAACCTAGAACTTAAACGGAAAAAATGTATATCATGCGCGAGATTATGTTTGAGAAGTCTCAGGCAATTTTCTATATTGGATTGTGCAATACGTTCTAACTTCCTAATAGCGGCTTCACGGTCTGGAATCTTTGCAAATTGCGCATATGTCATTGTTTGTGAAGGCGAGCAATTTTTGACTACCATACTCATGGCTACGTACCCTAATCTAACAATGGTCAAAGCCATACACCCACTTTATTTTTTAGGATTAGTATGGCTTTTACCTTTGGTCAGTATGTGGGAACAATTTTATCTTATTAACTTGCTCTATAATTTATTTTTACTGTTCTTGTTTCATTTGGACCAATAACCGATGTACAATTCGGACATTTTACCGCTCGGGCAGGGATATTTGTAAAACATTGCTCGCATAATTTTGTAGCTACAGATGAGAGTGGCATTTTTCTTAATTTATTCATTTGACGAATAAAAAGAAAGGCAGTTGCAGCCACAATACAAAAGTGTAAAATTGAATCTAAAAACACTCCATAATTTATTGTAATGGCCCCAGCTGCTTGGGCATCCTTTAATGAGGAGTAGGTTGTGCCAGATAAATTGATATATAAATTAGAAAAACTCACCTTCCCCAAAAGCATAGCAAGCGGCGGTGTAAAAATGTCTGTAACAAAGGAATCGACAATTTTTCCGAAAGCTGTACCGATAATGACTCCTATTCCCATATCCATTACGCTTCCCTTAATTGCAAATTCTCTAAATTCCTTTATAACCTTCACATTAACCTCCTAAAGATATACTACAAGTATTTTAGCTAATTTATATGTGAATAGATTTATCCGTATACATTTTAATTCGACCTATATATACATATATAAAATAAAAAAACTGCTACACCAGGATGGATGCAACAGTTTTGTGATCTTACTTATTTTTATTATATGTTTTCTTGCGAGGTCCACTTGAGCCACCTGCTGCTTTACCAACTGGCGGACGTGGTCTGCCACTGCGTTGGTAGCTCGTTTTAGCTCTAGGTTTGCCACCATCGCGCTGATATCGATTATCACGAGACCGATTATTGTCACGTCTTCGTTCTTTTGCAATAATCGGTGCTTCTGCAGTTAATTCAACCGGTGTCATATCAGGTTCTTTTGTTAATAACTTTAAAGCAGCTGCAACAACTGTTACGGAATCATACTCATCTAATAAGTCCTCTGCTAAATGCTTATAGTATGAAATGTTTTCGTTTTTAATTGTTGTTTGTAACTTATCAGATGTAATTTGCTTTTGACCTTCTAACGCATCGTCCATCGACGGTACAGGCTTACGCACCATACTCTTTTTAGTTGTACGCTCAATATTTTTCAATTGGCCAATTTCACGTGGTGTCACAAAAGTATAGGCTAGACCTTGTTTACCTGCGCGGCCGGTTCGCCCAATTCTATGTACATAGCTTTCAGGATCCTGTGGAATATCGAAGTTGTAAACATGTGTTACACCTGAAATATCTAATCCACGAGCAGCAACATCTGTTGCAACTAGTACTTCAATTTTCCCAGTTTTAAATTTCTTTAACACAGAAGAGCGTTTTGCTTGTGTTAAATCACCATGGATACCTTCTGCGGCATAACCACGTGAATTTAATGCTTCACTTAGCTCATCTACACGTCGCTTTGTTCGACCAAAAATAATCGCCAATTCAGGTGATTCCATATCTAATAGACGCGTAAGAACATCGAACTTTTTCTTTTCTTGAATTTCAATGTAATACTGCTCAATATTCGGAACAGTCATTTCTTTTGCCTTAACCTTTACTAAAACTGGGTCAGACATAAAGTTTTCTGCTATCTTTCTAATTGGGTCTGGCATTGTTGCTGAAAACAACAACGTTTGACGTTCCTCAGGTACTTCTTTAAGAATTGACTCAATATCTTCAATGAAACCCATGTTCAACATTTCATCAGCTTCATCCAATACGACAATTCGAATACTTTGAAGACGTATCGTCTTTCTGTTAATATGATCGATTAAACGACCAGGTGTACCAACAATTATTTGCGGCCTATTTTTCAAAGCACGAATTTGGCGATTAATGTCTTGACCACCGTAAATCGGTAATACTTTAATTCCATTAAACCGTCCGATTTTATTTAACTCTTCTGCAACTTGAATAGCCAATTCCCTCGTTGGCGCTACAACAATTCCTTGGATGTTCGGATTATTTGTTTCAATTCTATCGATCATCGGTATACCAAACGCAGCTGTTTTACCAGTACCGGTTTGAGCTTGTCCGATTAAATCTTTACCTTGTAACGTTACCGGAATCGTCTCGGCTTGGATCGGCGTTGCCTCCTCGAAACCCATAGCCTGAATAGACTTCATTACTTTTTCACTTATTCCTAATTCATGAAACATCTTCATGTATTCATACTCCCTAACTTTCTACTTTTTGGCATTTTGACTAAAATCTTACCATACTTACTTTCTTTATGCAACAATGTAAATACTCTCCGAATCGTCATACAAACCATAAAACCATCAACTTTACAGTTAGTATAGACAAAACCACTAGCATAAACTCATTGTTTCTGTATATGTATAGTAAAGTTTTGAATGTGCACCCTATTTCTAAAATAGATAGGATTCATATACTTGAGGTGTTAGAATATACTAATAAACTATTAACATTCAAACAAGTAGGTGTGAATTAATGACAATTAAGTTTATTACAGATGGGGCCGCAGACTTACCTTTGGACTTTGTTGAAAAAAATAAAATTAAGGTTGTTCCTCTGAATATCCGCTTTGGTGAACAACAGTTTAAAACTGGCATTGATATAGATAATCAAACGTTCTATAAAATGATGAGAGAAACTGAAGAACTCCCTAAATCATCGTGCCCTTCACCACAGGACTTTCTAGCGGCTTACCTAGAGGTTCCTGAAGATCAGGCAATTATCGTTTTTGCCCTTTCCAAAAGTTTAAGTGGTACCTACGACAGTGCCGTATTAGCTAAAAGCATGCTGCTTGAGGATCAGCCATCTCGCCAAATTGAAGTTATTGATACGAAAACTGGTTCCTGTGGTCAAATTCTATTAATCCGCGAGGCGATTGAGCTAAGGGAAAAAGGTGCAGGTTTTGATGCGATTGTACTACATACAGAAAAGGCAATAGAAAAGACACAAACACTTATATTATTGGAAACACTTGAAAATGTAATAAAAGGCGGTAGACTTAGTAAAACAAAGGCTGCTATTGCAAACGCCTTAAATATTCGAATTATTTTAGGCGTTAGTAAAGAAGGTGCAATTGAAGTTAAAGAAAAAGTGCGAGGAAACAAAAAGGTTTTACGCCGTTTTATCGATCAAATAGATGAATATGGAAGTCATTTTGAAGAAAAGATTTTAACAATGACACATAGCAATTGCGAAGACAAAGCACTTAGCATATTAGGTGAACTTAAAGACCGCTATAAATTTAAAGAAACCATCCTTTCGGAAATGGGACCATTAATTGGAACTTATGCAGGCGAGGGCGGTATCGTTATTTCTTTTAAATCAAATTAACAGGTGATGTCATAAATATATGACATCACCTTTCTCTTAAAAATCGTTCAATTGCTGCAAATAATTGATGCTGGTCTGCATCATGACAAACATGGTGTTTGGAGTTCTCAAGGAAAAGCAATTCCTTATCATTTGTAGGAATCGTTTGATATATATAGTCCGCACTTTTTTTCGGAACAACACCATCGATTTCTCCTTGTACAACTAATGTGGGAATATCGAGTTGCTGGAGTGATGGTCTCAAGGCTTTAACAAGCTTTTGAAACTGAAACGTAGCACTTATTGGTGTTTCTTTAAATTTCTTTCGATATCTTTTATATAGTACATTTTCAGCAAGATTTCCCCGCAAGCCATCTATAGTCATATCTTTAACGTCGATTAACATTTGCTTAGGATTTAAATAATATGCAGCTGCACTTAACAGAACAAGCTTATTAATAGGATATTTCGTAGCTAAATGTGCTGAAATAATGCCTCCCATTGAAAAACCAATCAAGTAAATTGTATTACATTTTTTTTGTAGATCTTTAATATTTTCTTCTACTTCTTGAATCCATTTTTCGTAACCTACCCCCTTTAAATTAAGCTGTTCACCATGTCCAGGTAAGGTCACCATCTCAATATGCCAATTTGTTCTTGTTTCTAGGTAATTGACTAAAGGCTCTACTTCAAAAGGTCCTCCTGTAAAGCCATGAACGCATAAACAACCAATCATTTTTATCTCACCTTTTTATCATCATCTTTTTTATATTTAGCTTTCCATTATACTAACGCAGTATAATTAATAAATATTTTGGTTCGACAACTTAGTATGAAATCGACTTATTTCCCAAGAAATATGTCGATGGATGAAGTGAATTTGTAGTTTAATGGGAGGGTAACTAAATCGCAAATAAAATGCATGATAGTTTTAACCTAAAATGAATTTTAACATTTTCTCAATGTTCATCAATAGAAAAATAATACAATATATCAATCGTTTTACTCTATTTGTTCACTCTGCGGATTCGAGGGTCGGTAATTATTTTTCCTTCTATAAAAGCTACATTAGCTATGCTGACTTTGCAAACGCGGTATTAGATGAGATTGAGAAACCTCAATATTTGAATGTAAGAATTAAATTTGTAGTGAAAAGCGTATTATCCACAGTAAAAATGCCTGTTAACTCAGTGTTTTAATACAAATGAGTGACAGGCATTTTTTTATAATAATAAATATTTATAGTAAGCAGGGAATTCTCTAAGTAATGAGTAAACATCTCTATACTCAAATATCTCTGCATGTGCTGACGATGTTTCTTCAAAGCCAACTTTTTTAAAAGCTAACTTTGTCCTAGTTATGTGGAAATATTGACTGATGATCATAACTGAACTGAAGTTCTCTTCTTTACTGATTTTTATAGCATTTTCTGCTGTCATAAAGGAATTATAACCATTGCTATCAACGAAAACACTTGCGCTCGGTACGCCCTTTTTCACTAAATAATCTTTCATAACAACAGCTTCATCAAAGCCTTCTTTTCCAATGCCACCACTAACAATCACATACTTAAAATAGCCCTGTTCATAAAGTTCCAATGACTTATCTAATCTTGCCTTCAATCTTTTTGCAGGTTGCCCGCTCATTTCCACTTTATTTCCCAATACAACCGCTGCATCTACAATTTCCAGCTCATCACTCAATCCATCAATAATGATCACAACTGTATGAATGAAAAACCAGATCATGAAACCAAGTGCGATGTATATAGAAACTTTTTTTACCCTTGACCGCATATCATCCCTACTTATATATTTGATTCATTCATATTCGTTCCGCAAATTTAGAAAAATCTATAAAAAACCGGCAAGTAAATCCACAAATAAATCGACAAGTGACAGGCACTTGTCGATGCTGGCACCCACCGAATTTTGCCGTATTCTTTCGGCTTTTACTTTTATACTTTATTTAAATGTCATCGCTGCATGCACCGCTTTTTTCCACCCTGAATAGAGTTCATTTCGGCGTTTTTCAGTCATTGAAGGGGCAAAGCGTTGGTCTATTTGCCACTGTTTTGATATTTCTTCTTGATCTTTCCAATACCCAACTGCTAAACCAGCAAGGTACGCCGCACCTAATGCAGTTGTTTCATTGATTACAGGTCGTTCAACAGGTACACCCAAGATATCACTTTGGAAGTTCATCAAAAATTCATTCCTAACAGCTCCCCCATCTACACGTAGGGTTTTCAGCGAAATACTAGCATCCGCTTCCATTGCTGCTAATACATCTCTGGTTTGGTATGCTAGCGACTCTAGTGTAGCACGTACAAAATGTTCTTTTGTTGTACCTCTTGTCAGACCAAAAATCGCTCCACGAACATCACTATCCCAATAAGGAGTTCCTAAACCGACAAATGCAGGTACAACATACACGCCATCCGAGGAATCTACCCGTAAAGCATATTGTTCACTGTCCTTTGCATTTGCGAACATCCTCAATCCATCACGTAACCATTGCACAGCTGAACCCGCTACGAAAATGCTGCCTTCAAGCGCATACTCTACCTTGCCGTTCACTCCCCACGCAATGGTTGTTAGCAAGCCATGTTTTGATGCAACAGCTTTTTCACCCGTATTCATTAACATAAAACATCCGGTTCCATACGTGTTTTTAGCCAATCCTTTGTCAAAGCAAGCTTGCCCAAACAGCGCGGCCTGTTGGTCACCAGCTACACCTGCAATTGGAACTTCTTGACCAAAGAAGTGATAATGGGCTGTTTTTCCATATATTTCAGAGGAAGACTTTACTTGCGGTAACATTGCTTTGGGTATAGTTAAAACCTCAAGTAACTGATCATCCCATTTCAAATCATAAATATTAAACATTAACGTCCGCGATGCATTTGTATAATCAGTGACATGGACTTTGCCTCCCGTCAACTTCCAAATTAGCCACGTGTCAATTGTTCCAAATAACAATTGACCTTTTTCAGCTTTTTCTCTTGCACCCTCTACATTGTCTAAAATCCACTTTATCTTTGTGCCTGAAAAATATGCATCAATTAATAACCCTGTTTTTTCGTGAAATAAATCATTATACCCCTTAGATTTTAACTCATCACAAATTTCAGCAGTTTGTCTTGATTGCCAAACAATTGCATTATAAACAGGCTGCCCGGTTTCTCTATTCCATACAACCGTTGTTTCACGTTGATTAGTAATTCCAATCCCAGCTATTTGTTGGGGTTTAATTCCGGATTCCGATAATACCGCAGCAATTACCGCAAGAATCGAACCCCAAATTTCATTTGCATTATGTTCAACCCAACCTGGATTAGGGAAAATTTGTGTGAACTCCTTTTGAGCGACATGAATAATTTTACCTTGTTTATTAAAAAGAATAGCTCTTGAACTTGTAGTGCCTTGGTCTAAAGATAATATGTAATTCTCCAAAAACTTCCTCTCCTTTCCCTACTAAAAAGGATATTTTAACTACTAGGTTTTTATTTCGATATTTACTTATTAATTCCCTATCATTTTTTAAAATATAGTTATTGTACGTGCTCGGAGCAGCCTTATGAAGAGGTTTTCTCTGCCTTTTTTACCTCACTTTACCCTTCATCGGCCTTATGAAGAGGTTTCCTCTGTCTTTTTTACCTCACTTTACCCTTCATCGGCCTTATGAAGAGGTTTCCTCTGTCTTTTTTACCTCACTTTACCCTTCATCGGCCTTATGAAGAGGTTTCCTCTGCCTTTTTTACCTCACTTTACCCTTCATCGGCCTTATGAAGAGGTTTTATCTGCCTTTTTTACCTCACTTTACCCTTCATCGGCCTTATGAAGAGGTTTCCTCTGCCTTTTTTACCTCGCTTTACCCTTCATCGGCCTTATAAAGAGGTTTCCTCTGCCTTTTTTACCCCACTTTACCCTTCATCGGCCTTATAAAGGTCTTCAATCGGCTACTTTCACATCACCTTGTCCTTCATCTTTATGTAAGACCTTCACTGACATCTTTACTTCACTTCCCCCTTTCTTACCACCCTATTCAAACGCTTCATCCGTTCCCTTCTTCAATAAAAAAACACACTGCGCTTCATATAAATATACGAAATGCAGTGTGTTTTTTTACTTTATAGTCGATCTAATTACTTTAGCCTCTATAATTAACGCAGTTAAAACGGGATTGCAACTACTGACTCCCACTTCAACTCCAACCAACAAACAACCCGCTTTACTTACCTAATCCTTCTTTAACAATCGCCTCTTCAAGCGCAGCTAACGCTTCATTTTCGTCTGAGCCTTCTGCTGTAATTTTAATTTCAGCATCAACTGGGATTCCTAGAGACATAACGCCCATAATTGATTTTAGGTTAACTGAACGGCCATTGTACTCAAGATTAATATCACTATTATATCGACCTGCAATTTGCACAAGAACTGTAGCAGGACGTGCATGTACACCAGATTCACTAATTACTTTAAATGTTTTTTCAGTCATTTTTCATTTCTCCTTTTATTTAAGCTGTATTAAGCGTTTTGATTTAGGCTCCAGGCACTGTCCTGGGATGACACGGCCGACCGGGGTTTCCTCGGCTTGCGCTTGCAGTGCAACGCCTAGAATAACTGCCAAATATTATTGTTTTACATCTTTTTTCAAGAACCCAAGCATAATCGCTGTAACAAATGCACCAATTAAAATTGCAACTACATACATCAGTGGATTACCTTCCACTAACGGAATAACAAATGCACCGCCATGTGGAGCAGGAAGGCCGATACCAAATAACATGGATAAGGCACCCGCAACTGCAGAACCCACAATAACTGAAGGAATTACTCGTCCTGGGTCAGCGGCAGCAAACGGAATGGCTCCTTCTGTAATAAAAGTAGCACCCATAATGTAGTTAGTTTTACCAGCTTCTCTTTCTGCATCGGTAAATTTCTTTTTAAATAATGTTGTAGCAAGAGCAATCCCTAACGGCGGCACCATACCACCTGCCATGATCGCAGCATGCGGTGCTAAGTTGCCGGCATCAATCATTGCAATTCCAAATGTAAACGCCGCTTTATTAATCGGTCCACCCATATCAACTGCCATCATTCCACCTAAGATAAGTCCCATTAATAATAGGTTTCCAGCGCCCATACCTTCTAACCATACCGTTAAAGCATCATTGATAAACTTAACAGGCTCAATGATAATGAACTGCATAATCAAACCAGTAAATAAAATACCAAATAACGGATATAATAGCACTGGTTTAATACCTTCCAAGGAAACAGGTAACCCGGCAAACCCTTTTTTCAATCCGATTACTAAATAACCTGCTAAGAATCCGGCAATTAAGCCACCTAGGAAACCGGCACCTCCTGTATAAGCAAGCAAGCCACCTACCATACCAGGAGCAAAACCTGGACGGTCAGCTATACTCATTGCAATAAAACCAGCTAACACAGGAATCATTAGTCCAAATGCACCAGTTCCACCGCCAATGGTATTTAATGCAGCCGCAATCGGATTGTACGATGGATCATTGGGGTCAGCAGCGTTAATACCAAAGATAAACGAAATGGCAATTAAAATCCCGCCACCTACAACAAACGGCAGCATGTTGGAAACACCGCTCATTAAATGCTTATAAAATCCAGAGCGTTCTTTTGGTCTATCGTCATTGACTTGACTATCTAATGCTATTCCTGCTTTGCCTTCGTATATTGGAGCATCCTGTTTGTTTACCGCTCTATCTAATAACTCTTGTGGTTTACGAACAGCTTGCGCTACTGGCACTTGAATCACAGGTTTGCCTTTAAATCGTTCCATCTCAACCTGTTTATCAGCGGCAACAATAATTACATCTGCATCCTCAATATCACTCGCTGTTAAAACGTTTTTAGCACCGCTTGATCCATTTGTTTCTACTTTAATATCAAGGCCAAGCTCTTTTGCTTTATCCTTTAATGCTTTCTCGGCCATATAGGTGTGAGCAATTCCAGTTGGACAAGCCGTAACTGCTAGAATTCTCCCTTTAGTTGCCGATACAGCTTTTTGCGCGATCTCAGGCTCCGCTTGTTTCGGTTCCTGTTCACCTGCTAACTCGGCTTCTTTAGCATCAATAATGTTTAAGATTTCTTTCTCTGAGGTTGCAGTTTCCAGCTTTCCACGGATGTCTTCATCCATTAACAGCATCGATAATCTTGATAAAGTTTCTAAATGCGCATTATTGGCTCCCTCACTAGCGGCAATCATAAAAAATAATTTACTAGGCTGTCCATCTAACGCCTCGTAATCAATACCTGCTGTAGAACGGCCAAATGCAATCGCAGGCGTTTTCACAGCATTTGTTTTCGCATGTGGAATAGCAATCCCTTCTCCTAAGCCTGTCGTACTTTGTGCCTCACGAGCTAGAATCGCCTCTTTATATTTCTGTTTATCATTTAATCTGCCAGCACTATGAAGTTTATTAACTAATTCATCAATTACCGCAGCTTTACTAGTCGATTGTAAATCCAGAATAATCGTATCTAATCTTAATAATTCTGTTATTCTCATGCTGTTATCTCCTTTATAATTTTTCCACTTTAACTTGTGGTAGGAGTTTCTCTACTTCTGATTTCGTGCACAAATCCTCTGAAAAGGCGGTTGCACTACCAGCGGCAACACCAAATTGGAAAGCCTTTAATAAATCATTGTGTTGAACATATGAAGATAAAAATCCAGCTACCGTTGAATCCCCTGCACCGACAGTGTTTTTTACAACACCTGTGGGTGCGTGTGCAACGGCTTTTAAACCTTCACTAATAAATACGGCGCCATCACCGCCTAGTGAAACAATAATATGGCTTGGGCCTTTTTGAAGTAATTCACTGCCATATTGGATAGCATCTTCAACGGAATGGATTTTAACATCTAATAAGTCCTCTAACTCATGTTGATTAGGTTTAATCAAAAATGGTTTATAATCTAAAATTCGTTCAAACGCATTTCCTGATGTATCAATAATAAAAGGAATATTCTTTTCAATACAGCGTTCAGCCACAATCTCATAAAAATCCGCTGCAACAGACTGTGGTAAACTTCCTGCCATCACTAAAAAGTCCTCAGCTGTTAACTTTGAAATCTTATCAAGAAGCTCGGTTTGTTTTACCTGTGAAACATAAGGGCTATTGCCGTTAACTTCAGTTTCTTGATCAGTTTTCAATTTAATATTAATTCTCGTTGGCTCATCTAACTGTACGAAATCACAAGCTATTTCTGCACTAGACAATTGTTCCTTAATATATACTCCAGTGAAACCGCCTAAATAACCAAGAGCCGTACTGTTCACGCCTAGATTATGAAGAACACGTGATACATTAATACCTTTGCCACCAGGATAAAAGGCGGTGGCGGTGGCTCGGTTTAAGCTCCCAAGCGTAACATTGTCAGCTCTGACAATATAATCAATAGAAGGGTTGAGAGTTAGTGTGTAGATCATGTTGACACAACCTTTATGAATGTATTTTTACGGTATGGTGCTAGTATTTCTTGATCACTTTCATTTGTAATAATGGTGGCTTTTTCAAGATCGGTTATTTTCGCAAAGGTAATCTCATTAAATTTACTATGATCTGCTAATACAAATGCTTGCTGCGATAGTCTTATCGCCAAGCTTTTTATTAATGCCTCCTCAGGGTCAGGTGTAGTAAAACCACAATCAATTTGGATACCATTAACACCTATAAAACATTTATCAAACCGATATTGTTGAATCCCTTCTAACGCACCCCGGCCGATGAAAGCCTTAGTTTTCTTTTTTATTAATCCACCTGTTGAATAAGTTTCGATATCTTGTTCAAGTAGAGTTTCCAAATGAGTAATACCATTTGTTACTACTTTGATATTTTTTGAAGTAATATATGCAATCATTTGATGTGTGGTTGTTCCTGCATCTAAATATAGACAATCTCCGTCATTAACTAAACTAGCTGCATATTTGGCAATGGCATCTTTTTCATCCAAATTTTTCGCTAACTTTTCAAAAACACTTAGCTCTTCACCTTTTTGATGCAGTAATGATGCACCACCATGAACACGTTTGAGTTTTTTTTCATTTTCTAACTGAATTAAATCACGACGAATTGTTGATTCTGATGCGTCCGTTGCATCTACTAACTCCTGTAGTTTCACAATTTCTTTTTCCGTCAATAAAGATAATATTTTCCGATGTCTTTCTGGTGTAAGCAATGCTTTTACCTCCGTTTGAAAGAAAAAATCTTTCTGCTTATATAATAGAATATGTGCTTTCTTAAATCAATCATTTTCATTCATAAACACTCAATTTCAATCACATAAGTTCACAAAACAGTCAAAAACACTCAAGTATCCTTGGTTACTATTTTACCCATCCAACACAAAAACCTTGGTAGTTCAACCAAGGTTTTTGTTTATTTTGGTAATATGAAAGTAAAAGTAGTACCTTTTTCGGAGCTTTCTTTTAAAATTAAGTCACCGCCTAGTGCTTTTGCAATCATTTTACTGAATGTAAGGCCAAGGCCAAGGCCGTGCATTTTATTTTTCTTGTTGTTTCCGCGATAAAAGCGTTCAAAAATGAAAGATTGTTCCTCGATCGGAATTCCTGTTCCATTATCCTTCATCTCAATTAAGATCAAATTGTTTTGTTCCTGTAACTTTACTTCAATCACACATGCCCTTTGGCATGCTTGTTTTGCATTATTTAATAAGTTAATAATAATTTGCTGAATTCGCAATGGATCGTTCACAATGTTGTATTTCTCATCAGGAAGTTGGATGCTCACCTCTACTTCATCGTCTTGCGTAATTTGCCATTGATGAACCATTTCTTTTATAGAATCATTAACATTAATTAATTCTTTCCTAATACGAACTTTTCCGGTTGCAAACGTATTGAAATCCAGCAAATCCTCGACCATTTTTTGAAGTCTATAAGTCTCGCGTTGACATATAGCTAAAAATTCTTTCGCTTCATCCCCCGTAACCACCTCATCTTTAACAGCCTGAATTAAACCACTTATCGAAGTTACAGGTGTTTTCAATTCATGAGTAACCCCCGCTAAAAGTTCTGTTCGCAGTGTTTCTAAATTTTGTAGACGGGTCGCCATCTCCTTAAAGGATGACTGTAGCTCGTATATTTCCTTTTCTTTTATAGTAGGATCTATCTCGATACTATAATCACTTTCAACTATTTTCTGTGCAGCTTTGGATACTTCGGTTATTGGCCTTAATAATTTTTTTGATAAAAAATAAATGACAGCCAAACCAAGGATCCCTAAGCTTATGAGCATCGAGAAAAGCATTTTTAATTCATCTGGACTTCTACGTATTTCCTCCTCTTTAAGGAGAATAAATACCCACCCAATGGCGTTATTATTATTGATAATTTGCTTTTTCACTAAAAAATACGATTCTCCGTTAGGCAAATCGATTTGTTGAACATTTTTCAATGCAGGATTGGAGATTAAATTATTAAAGTCTAATCTCGAGAAAATACTATCTTTTACACCAAAAACAAGCTCACCTCTAGTGTCGCTGACATAAATTAACGGTCGTCCTTCCGTTCTGAGAAATCGAATTCTTTCTTCAATTACCCTTGGAAGGAATTCTCTAGAGCGATTTGTTCCTACATTTTCACTTATCCGGTCTGCTAACTCTGCAGCAGTTATTTCCATAATATCCAACCGTTTTTCCGTAACAGAATGTCGAATCCAAACAGTCGAGATAATACCGACTATCAATAAGCCAATACATAAAGTTACTAAATAACGTGTTGTCCAATAGCGAAGTAAAGAAACTCGCTCAGCTTTTTTCTTTAACACTGAATTGATACCCCAATCCTCTTAATGTTTTAATTTCCCCTTCTGAAGTCGGCCAATTATGAAGGATTTTTCGTATTCTTTTAATAGCTAAATCAACCGCACGGTCACTACCATCAAAATCAAGTCCCCAAACTTGTTCAATTAGCTGTTCTCTAGTGAATGTTTGATTCGGGTGCCTTGCTAAAAATAAAAATAGCGATAAATCGCGTGGTATAAATGCTAGCTCAACGCCGTTGAGGTAGACCAGGTGACCTTTGAAGTCTATTTTTATACTGCCATAGTGAACAATGTCATCATTACCTAAAATTTGACTTGATCGTCGCAGCACAGCTTTAACTCTTGCAATGACCTCTTCCGCAATAAACGGTTTTGCTAAATAATCGTCCGCTCCGTGATTAAAACCAATAAGTTTATTTTCTATATCTCCAAGAGCTGTTAACATCATAACTGGACAAGTACTTCTTTCTCGTATGTATTCGAGGATACTCCACCCACTTAGATCAGGAAGCATGACATCCAGCAATACAAGTATTGGCTTCTCAGTTTCAAACTTAGCAATCGCAGTTTTGCCGTTGAACGCTTGGATAACCTGATAGCCTTCCTTTTCCAAATAAGCCTTTAATACCATTGAAATGGCAACCTCGTCCTCAACTACTAAAATACCACTCACGCTGCTTGCCTCCCTTACTTTTATTATAAATCTAAACTTTTAAAATAAGTAAAATCCTCGATAAATTTATCGAGGACGTAGTTATTCATTTTCAGTTTCGGCCAACTTTACTGCTATTGTTCTTTTCTCACCTAAACGGTAAATTTCAAATTCAAGTTGTTCATCCTGCTTAACATTCGTATATAAATACTTTCTAAAATCACTAACTGAGCTAATCTTATTTCCATTTACTGCAACAACTAAATCCTTTTGTTGTAACCCTGCAGCAGCTGCTGGTGAAGAAGGCTCCACACTTGCAATTACTACTCCTTCGCTTACTCCTTCCCTTAAGTTTAACTGTTCTATTTGAACATATTGGGGAATATCACTTGCATTTAATAAACTTACCCCCACATACGGGCGTTTAACCTCACCATGTTTCAGTAAGTCCTCAACGATGGGTATAACATCATTACTTGGAATGGCAAAACCTAAGCCTTCTACACCACTTTCCGCGATCTTCAAACTATTAATGCCAATAACTTGTCCTTTATTATTAATTAAAGCTCCCCCGCTATTCCCTGGGTTAATTGCTGCATCTGTTTGAATCACATTTAAATCCCATTCCCCTTCTGATGTATTGACTTGGATTGTACGTTCAACTCCACTAATAATACCCTGGGTGACTGTCTGTGAAAATTGCAATCCGAGCGGATTACCAATAGCAACAACCTGCTCACCAATGTTAAGTTTTGAAGAATCTCCAAATTCAGCAACCTCAGTAATATATTCACTACTAATCTCCAGCACAGCTAAATCTGTTAACGGATCCGCTCCGACGATACTAGCTGCAACCCTTTGACCTGATTCTAAAGAAACTTCGACCTTATCTGCATTTTCAATGACATGATTATTGGTCACTATATAAGCTTCATCCCCTGATTTTTGAAAAATAACACCGGAACCTGTACCGCCTTCTAAGTCTTGTGAATTGGATGAATAAAAACTGGAGCGCTGCTGGATATTTACAACTCCAACTACTGCAGATGATGTTTGGTCAATTATGTCTATGAAGTCGTTAGTTTGTGAAAAAGAATTACTCCTAATTTTCTCGTCTATTTCAGTTGTCATTGCACTTACATTCTTATTTTCAAATGTCGTATCAATGATCCCAATATATGATCCTCCAAACAAGGTTATCATTCCGCCAATTACGACTCCAACGGCGGAAGATATCAAAGTTTTTCGAGCACTGCCCTTAGAACAACTATTATTCATCACCATGTCGATCTTCCCCTTTTCGTCTCATTTTCTTGAACACCTCTACTATATAATTACAATGTGTCAGGAAGATGTCAGACTAAGGGAAAATTATTTCCAATGTATGTTTGAATAATTTTTCACAAAGTATTCAAACTACAACTAAGTACAATAAGAAAAGGAGGCACTTTATATTAAAATCCACAAAAATACGTATCCTTTTCTCATTTTATTTATCATCCATTCGATTCTTCTTATGTACACACTTTACAAAAAGAAAAACCGAAAACAATTGTTGATCCAACTGTTATCAAATATTGGACTTGCCTACATTTTTGAATATATTGTTCTTAATATATATAAAGCTTATCGCTATAAACCTAAAGTATTTAGAAACAAATATCTTGATAATGTATTTGGAGCTATATTATCTCAAGCAATTATCGTACCCTTTACATCCTTATTCATCACTGCATTTCAATTAGGATGGAAAACAAAAATATCGTTCGGTTTATACTTTGCCATTGTCGAGAGGATTTTTATAAAAATAGGCTGCTTTCATAATCGCTGGTGGAGAACAAGTTTTACAGCGACCCTCATTCCTCTTTATTTTTATATTAATGATATATGGTACCGCCTTATCCGAAAAGAAAATTCTGTAGCTTTAATGGTAACATTGTATAATTGTCTTTTAATAACAAGAGTAAATGTCTTATATGTATTGTCTGTCATGGGAAAAGTTCGATTCGGGTTTCGATATAAGGAATCCTGGAGAGAGCATTTCATTATTGCACCCCTTTACGCCTTTATTCTAGCCGTTTTTACTACTAGGGCTTTTAAACAAGCTGGCTATTGGCCAAAAATAAGAGTAATACTATTTTCCCTGGGTCTAGATTGGGCCTTGAAAAGATTAAACATTCTAAAGGTATACTTCAAGAGCACCTATAAACGGTTAATCCTTCACACAATTTTCATATTTAGTACCATCCAATATAAAAAGCTTATACAAGATGCAGTAACAAAGCCTTATAATAATCGCTAATTGACGGGTGAACCAATAAGTGACCAAGTCAAGTGACAGGCACTGCCCGAAAAATGTCGAATTTTGTAGAAACAGGGGTTGGCAAACAATCCAATCCCTGTTCTTTTTTAATGGTTTAGCTTTTTCCATTGTTTGAATTCCCCTTACACCCGCTCATTCTTATAGAATCTCTTTGCTCGTTTCATAAGCTATTGCACCTGCTTGCATTTTATGAAGATTTCTACAATATTCAGATGTTACTTCAAACCTTTTCGGGGTTTCAACCGAGGAAAAATAGGTCATCACATCCGTATTATGATACCAATCGCCTTCTGCGGTATACGAATGATGTATGTTCTTCCACACATCCGTTAACTTTGGGCTATATATAAATGGATTTGAAGTTTGACAACTTAAGGAAAGTGATGATGTATATTTAGATAAAATCTTACTAGCTGTAAATACATGCGGCCAATAATCCCCACGCGATCCTGTATGCGGAACTTGCTCTAAAAACTTGTAAATATCTTCATGGACATTTTTAATGCCAAACAACAATGTATATAAACGCTTGCCAAGGTCAATCCGACTGCCTACGGATGTAAATTGATTTACACGCAAGCCTGCTAATCTTATACATTTTCCATTAAAAATATAAGGAAATAATACATACGTAAATTGGAATAGCTCCTGACCTTGGAAAAGCAATGTATTTAAAACATTTGTTTTATAGTATGGATGCTGAATAACTCTTTTCTCAATATAATGTTGCTCATTAATAATGAGAGCTACCGTTAATAGCTGTAAATCACGTTCACTGAAAAATAGATCCCACACCGGTCTCATAAAAGCAGACACACCGAAGTGCGGAAGCAGGTGAAATAAATTTTTATGCTGTTTCTTGCTTTCTTCATATAATAATAACTGTGAATATGCATCTCTAAATATAAGTGCATTTGCACTCTCAAGAAACATAAAAAAGGCTGACTGTTTTTGAGGAGTTAGAAATTCTGACAATATACTGCCTTTTACATCGGTCATATTCCATCCACCGTTCCTAGAGACGAGATGTGCAAGTAAGGCCCAATGGATTTCTGGATGATTCCGATAAAATTCAAGGTACGCAGTTGTCCTGGTTATATTGTTTTTATTTAGATTATCTGTCTGTTTCTTAATACGTTGAATCAGTTTGAGTTCATGATCTTTATGGGCAATCTTAATGTTAATGGCAGGCATTTTCTTTAATTTATTTTCAAGTTTCGTAACAATCTCCTTCTGTATAGATAGCTGTTTCCATGCAAACACTGCATTTTTCTCAAATGAATATTGTTGGTATACATTTATCCCAGCCTGAAAAAATTCAACAGGCCAGTTTATTACCCGTTTCAAAGGTTGCACCATTTTCTACATCACCTCCTACATTATATTTATTATGAAAGTTAGTCTTTTAGAAACAAAAATGGACAACCTATTATACTAAATAAAAAAAACGTAGCTTGCATTTTAGCAAACTACGCATTTTCAATAATCAAATTACATATACAATTGTTTCTATAAGGATCAGGATATATGTTTAAAACTAAGATTTGAACAGTTCATCAAATTTGGATATAACATCATTTTCAACCTTGAAATAGATGTCGTCAATGTAGTTAGGATAAAACTCAAGAACTTTCCTATTACCTTCATAAAGCGTAATCATATATAACCAGCCTTCTCTTTGATTTTGGTCAAGATCAGGGGTAAATTGAATCCCCTTAATAAAATCAAGCCAAGCTGTGACGTCCTGTTGATCTTCTATCGTTTTAACATCGCCAGTCTCACCATTTTTTATTGTTATTTTATCTACCGCCTTTAAATCACTCTCAGTTAATTCTGTGATAGTGTATTCTTTTAACTCTATTTCTCTTGGTTCTTGCTGACCACATGCGGTCGTGACTAAGATAATCAATGCAATGATTAATACTACTAATTTATTCAACGTTACCACCTCGAAAATTAGAAAATCAATTCAATTTAAGTGTGAATTTTTGTCGAATCGATTATATCATGTAAAGAATATAATAGTAGTGAAAAAGATCACTTTGAACAATAGTTCATCCCCTTGCTTCTTCCTTATTTTTCAATAAATAAAAACCATATACAATCAAAAATACTACAAATAACAAGGATGATAGTTTATACATAGTCGCGTAGCTTGTCATACCTGCAATTGCACCTAATATCAACGAACCGCCACCGATTCCAAGATCAAATGCTGAAAAAAATGTTGCATTTGCTGCGCCTCTATTTTTAGGCTCAACTCGTTGAATCAGCCAAGCTTGTAGCGATGGTTGAATAGCTCCAAAACAAATGCCAAAAAACATTGCTGAGAGAACAAGACCAACTAATGTCGTTGTATTGGATAAAATGATTAAACTAATGATTCCAAATATAGCTCCAGGTATCAGAATCCACTTATGCCCCTTTTTATCATAAATTCTTCCTGAAATAGGTCTTACAAATAATAAAAATAGCGCATTTATAGAAAAGAACCAACCTACATTTTCAATTCCTACTTCAGTACCAAATAGCGTGATAAATCCAGCAATACCACCGTAGGTAAAGGTCACAAAAAAGACAAGCAAGGACGGAAAAATTGCTCTTTTTTCATATAGATGTGAAGTGAAATCCTTAATTTGATTTTTAGCACCTGGTACTGCTTTTTCATTCTTGATATTTAACAACTGACTTAAAACTAAAGAAGCAATGGTGCTTATTAGCGCGATGATAAACAGTGTATGAAAGCCCCAATGATTAATAATCCAGATTCCAGCTACCGGTCCTATAGCCATAGAAAACGTCGACGATATTCCATAGTAACCCATCCCCTCACCCCGACGGGATGCCGGTATAATATCAGAAATAACTGTGCCGTATGTTGTTGTGGAGATCCCCCAACCAAATCCGTGTAAAATCCGAACTAATAAAATGAATAATACCGTTGTTGCAAAAATGTAGGTACCGATTGCAAGCAGGCAAATAATTAAACCAACTAACAAAAATAACTTTCTTCCTACTATGTCCAAAGCCGCTCCTGAAAAAGGCCTTACAAGCAATGCTGATATTGTAAATATCCCAATTACTAAACCGATTTCTGTGTTATTCCCACCAAATTGGGTAACATATACCGGTAAAGTAGCGATAAGCACTTGGAAACCAAAAAATAAAAAGAAATTCGAGCAAGCCAGCATGATGAAATCTCTTGTCCAGAGTTTTTCTTTAACTAATGCACCCTCCATTTGATCACCTCAGTAGCTATTATACACCTATACAAATTTTACAGATATCAGCAAATTATGAAAGTTTAAGAGAAAAACTCGTTATTTTATTTAATGACAACCCCAAAAGAGATTATATGAAGTCAAAAAAAAGAGAGCCAAGCTCTCTCTTCAATAATATGATGAAGTACGCTACATTTCCTGCCTTACAGGGACCCTTGCATTATTATTATAATCATCCGTTTCAGAGTAAAAGTGCAGTCTTCTTGCAGGCAACGCAATTAATACTTCCTCGTTTTCTAAAATACCCAAAATTTCATAGTTGATTTGTTCTTTAATTTTAAGATACTCTCCCCATGCTGTAGTTTTTGTAAAAAAATACAAGAAAATTTCAAGTCCATTTTCCCCATACCGGTCGAAGGTAACAAAAATAGTTTCTTGATGTATGTCAGGATGGAGCACCAACATACTTTCTATTTTTTCAATAACATTAGCCAATTTTTCTTTTGAAGTATCGTGAGTTACTTTTAGTTGAAAAGTAACACGTCTTTTCCCCATTTCACTCCAATTTGTTATAGGTTCATTTGCCAACATTGCGTTTGGAACAGTCACAAGAGCTTGGGCGAAGGTTCGTATCTTTGTACTTCGGAAAGAAATATCTTCTACAGTTCCTTCAGCACTAGGTGTTAAAATCCAATCGCCAACCGAGAAAGGTTTTTCAATTATGATCACGATTCCGCCAAACAAGTTAGCCAATGCATCCTTTGCCGCAAGTGAAAATGCAAGCCCACCTAATCCTAAACCAGCCACAAGCCCGCTTATCTCATAACCGAATTCTTGTGCAATAATACTAAAGCCAATCGCAACAATAATAAATCTCAAAACTTTGGATAGCAAAGGAATTAAGATTTTATCTATTTTAAAGCTATATTTTTCATTCATTTTTGCGATAAGGAGTGTTGATGAGGAAGACAAATTATACAACCCCCAACAAATAAGAAATATAACTGAAGAGCGGATTATATTTAAAAATAATGTATTTGATTGTTCTAAATATGGAAAATATCGTGCTGCAACATAAGCGCCAATGATTACAAAACACCACTGTATAGGCTTTTCAAATGCTACGAAAAATGTTGAAAAAAAACCAGATGGTGCTTTGCTACTTAGTTTTATCAGTAACGTATATATGTATTTAGCAAAAACTTTTCTGAATAACAAAAACAATAAAAAAACACCTATTGAAATTAAGATGCTAATTATTTTTTCATATAAAAAAGGTAAGTCCCAAACCATAAAGCGTCCCCCTTACAGTGTTCTCATACTAACATACTCGTCCTAACTGAAATAAATGACAAAAAAGGGGACTTGCTAAAAAAAAGGCACACTTCAATTCTTCAGCTTATTACTGCACTAACAAAAAAATCAGAAACTCTAACTTAACGTAGGTTTCTGATTGATAAGTCCAAAAGCTTTCGTTTTTTATTTTAAAAATTGAACAACTTGAGCTGCAAACTCCTCTGTTTTTTCAATTTGTACCCAGTGACCACAATGAGGGAATACATGAAGCTGTGCATTTGGGAGTGCAAGTGCTAGCTTATAACTTGTTTCTTGTAACGGAATAACTTTATCATCTCTACCATGAACTAGTAAGACAGGAAACTGAATGTCTTGTAATTCTTCTTGACTCAAAGCCATTGCATCGACATGCCTTTGTCTTGGTGCAGGAAACATCGATGAAAATGATTCTTGAAATCCTGGCTGAATACTAGATTGATAGCGCATTTCTACTAAGTCACCATTTTCCGCCATACTTTGATCATATGCAAATATCTTAATAAGCTCTTTCATATTTTCAGGGCTTGGTTCATAACCCCATACGCAGTCTAATCCATCAGCAATTTGATGATCAATTCCCACACTACCCATTAAGATTAACTTATCAATAAGGTCTGGTCGCTTTTTAGCCACATGTAAAGCAATGGCCCCTCCAAAGGAATTACCGATGATTGAAACTTTCTTTTCACCTACAGTTTCAACAAAATCAATCATATGATCTGCCCAAACGTCTATTGAATATTGAATGCCTTCAGGTCTGTCTGTATAACCAAAGCCTACAACATCAGGTGCGTACAAATGAAATTGCTGTGAGAGAATTGGGAATAATAACCGCCAGTTAGCCCATGCTGAAACCCCGGGTCCTGAACCATGGATAAGCAGAACAACATCTCCTTGCCCATCTTCATGATAGTGTGTGTTAACGCCGTTTACATCAATATATTTACCGTCTTGCACCATCCGAATCTCCTCCACTTGCGATATTTTTAGGAAAAGGTTTCGGCTTGTTGTCCCGAACTCTGTAGAAACTGGAGAACTAAACATAGCAAGTAAATGTATCACCACCTGTTCCCTCTATATTTTAAAAGAAAATAAACAGAGTCCGTACATAAGCCTACAATAAATAATTCGCTGCACATTCGGTAAAACCCTCCAAAATTTCTCAAAACTTGTCGATAAAGGGTGGTAGTCATTTTAAGTAGGACACATATATAAAGCCCGCTTTATATTAAAGACGGGCTTAAAATTTCTCAAATTAATGGATATGCTTATCTTCAACATATTTCCCATAATCCGGAATAGCAATAGTATCAAATTCTTGAACTAGTTTACTTAAACTGCTTGACAGTAGTTCACCAACCATCGGCAAACCATGCCCCGTCACAGCTACGCTTGGCTTTAAAGCTTCGAGTTTCATGACAGATTCCTTTGCAGTCTTCCAATCCGGAGTCAAATATCGTGGTGGACCGCTGATTTCTTGTTCCTGTGTAAATACCTTATAAAGTGATTCTTGTTTTACTGTAACAAATGCATCACCCACTATTAGCAGTTGATCCTCATCTCTAAATAAGGAAACATGACCTGGAGTATGACCAGGGGTATGAACCCAACGGAAACCTGACATATATGGTATACTTCCATCTGTAGGCAGTTTTTCAACATGATCGGCTAAGTCTATCGGTTCATTAGGAAATAAAGGTGACATTTTCGCAACCATCCCACCTTCAACCGTTGCATCTGGTTCTGGGTAGCTCTCTTTTCCGGTTAAATACGGCAGTTCTAATTCATGTGCATATACAGGTATTCCCCAACGTTTGACCAACTCAATAATGGCACCAACATGATCAAAGTGTCCATGTGTTAGAATGATGGCCTTTGGGCGACTATTTTTTCCAAAACGCTCTTCCGCAACTTCAATGATTTCCTCAGCTGAATCTGGCATCCCTGCATCTACTAATACATAGTTTTCAGAATTACCAACAAAAATAATATTAACAATCTGCACAGTATGGCAAATGACATCTGGCATTAATTGAATACTCACACCACTTCCTATTGATGTGGCTGGGATATATTTATAATCATTACCGTAATGCATTTCTTTATCCACGCTTGTCCACCCTTTCATATACATCCTATACAAGGATATTGTCCCTCTAGTTTGACTAAATATTTACTGACATAGCATTTTAGTATATTAACCAAGCACCCTCTACTGCGTTATAAGCTGAATATGCAATTTACCAGCCAAACAATCCTTCCTTAAGATAAAAAAACATAAGAAAAGCAAGACCAATTATTTGAAAAATAATTAATCTTGCTTTGTCATAAAAGCTAATCATATTCTACCAAAATGCCGAAACTGATTTTAAAGCAGATACTGACTTTAACTCATTATTCATTCCACCGAACCATGACCAAGGTGAAAACCAACTCCAACCCCAGCCCCACCCTCCATAAATACCTTGCATTTCTACACTATTTAATTCCTTTTCTGGTCTTTCTAGGTCTAAAATTTCAATCATTACCATTGAACAACACCTCTTTACTTTTACTTAGGACTATATTACTATAAACGTTTCTAGAATTCTGTTGCCATCGTTACAAAATCTAATATATTTTACGCCCAATTAGATCAAGAGCTGGGTAAGTACATACAAACTTATATCTGCCTATTCACTAAAAAGACCGATTCATAATGATCGGCCTTTTTCCTGTATTAATGATTTCATTATTATTAATAACCCCGCCTATTATGGGCATTCGAAAAAATATCACCAAATACACCAAAAACATTACCTAGAAAACTAAAACCCTGGCCAATACCGCTTAATATAGGTCCTATCAAAAATCCCCAGCAAGTAATGACTCTTATACAGGAGAAAAAGACCGAGTACTAACTATCACTCTTTTTCTTCTGGTCAAGATCTACTCTTTACCATTTAAGTCTAGAAAATAAACTACCTAAGTGATTAAAGGCATTACCTATTTGGTTTATTCCCTGGCCTATAGTACTGAATAAACTGCCGAAAAAGAACCCTCCATAAATGCCTTGCATTTCTACACTATTTAATTCCTTCTCTGGTCTTTCTAAATCTTTAATTTCGATTTGTACCATATCAAACACCTCTTTCTAAATATTAGTTAAATTTTACCAAATACCAGCATGTTATTCTGTAGTCACCGTTACATAATAACTCTTTTTTCGCCTATTTTATAAAAGGAAGAATGTAGGTAATTAATCGTTTTTCTTCCTTCACAATTTGTAACACCCCCTCAAGGCCTGGCTTAAACCTTTGCTGTAACTCCTGAGGTATTGTTTTTGGCATCAATTTTATTTGATACAAAGGCGTTTCATCTTCTGTTGACGGTATATCGGCAATATATAGGATCTCCGCTTCAATCAACCCATATTTTTGAAATGGATACGAATCTAGTTTTATAAATGTTTTCATGCCCTTTCTAATCGAATCGATCTGATTAGATTCAATCCACGCCTCAAACAATAAAGGACTAGGCTCAATAATATACCCAATAAGGTCATTGCTATTTATTCGGGCAATTCCTTTAGCTGAATTTAATTCTGCTGATTCCTTAAAATAACCACTGGCTGGTGAAAAGATCCTAGCCTTTTCTTCATCCCCATTACCTATTTCAAAAAGAACTTCATTCTTTTCTACAAGCTTTCCCGATTGCTTATTTGTTTGAATAATAAAACCGCTAGCATTGGAAAGGATTGGCGTCAACTTTCCATCAGAAACAATTAAACACCTTGCTTGAACAAACTGTGGTACGTGATAAAAGTAGGACCAGATCATTAAAATTATGAAGGCGGAACCAAGTAAATAGAGTAATCTTCTAGAAAGCCATAATAGTAGTTTCTCCATCAAGCCGCTCCTCCTTACTGATCCAACTGCTGTTTATTCAAATAATAATAAAGGCCCCGCCTTGACATCAGCTGATCATGATTTCCAACTTCGATAATGATACCCTGATCAAGCACAACAATCATATCAGCCTCACGAATAGTGCTTAAGCGATGAGCGATAATAAACGTTGTCCGATCCTTTAAAATTAGTCCCATATTTTTTTGAATGATTTTCTCTGACTCCGTATCTAAAGCACTTGTCGCTTCATCAAAAATAAGAATCTTTGGTTTTCCTAATAATGCACGCGCAATAGCAATTCGCTGTCGCTGTCCTCCAGATAGATTCATACCTCGTTCACCAATTACAGTTTCATAGCCAAGTGGTAATGCTGTAATAAATTCATGTGCCCCTGCGAGCATCGATGCCGTAACAATATCCTGATAGGAGGAGTCTGGATAATGATAAGCAATATTTTCTCTAATAGTTCCGCTAAATAACACATTTTCTTGCTGCACAACACCTATTTGACGACGCAAGGATGATACACTGATTTGATTTAAGTCATAGCCGTCAATGGTTATTTTTCCTGTAGATGGTTTAAATAACTTTAGTATTAAATTGGCAAAGGTTGATTTACCAGCCCCACTTCTCCCTACTAAGGCCACCGTTTGCCCTGGATATACTTGAAGATTTATATTTTGCAATATATTTTTGCCGTCCTGCTCATAGCGAAAGGTTACATTTTCAAATGCAATTTGCCCCTTGATGCTAGGGATTCTTAACATTTTATCAGGCTCAGCTTCTTCTAATTCGGCGTCAAATACATCATTTAAACGTTCGATCGATATTCTAACCTCCTGGTACTCATCCCAGAATTGAATAATTCGTGTAACAGGATCAATTGCATTTGTTAGCAGCACGGTAAATGCCATCAATTGACCTACTGAAAGATCGCCATTCAATACAAGATATGACCCGTAAAATAAGACACTGAAGCTGCTTAAAGTCTTTATCCAACTGCTTAAAGATTCAATTGAAACATTTAATATTGCTGTTTTAATATTTACTTTAGCTACGTTCTCTAACTTATTTTCTAAATTCCAACGTACCTTTCGTTCTGCATTAATGGCCTTTACGGTTTGTATCGCACCGATTGCCTCCACCATATGTGACTGCATTTCAGCATTAGCTTGAAAAGCTTTTCGGCTATTTTTTTTCATTAAAGGCGTGAATGCAAGTGTTAAAATCGCAAACATAGGCAAAAACAACATACTTACAAATGCAAGTTTGATGTTATAGAAAAACATAAGTCCAAAGTACACTACGAGAGTAATAATATCCAAAAATGTAGACAGTGTACTTGTTGATAACATGTTTCTAATCTTTTCATTTTCATTGACACGGCTAATAATATCTCCGACTCTTCGTTCAACAAAATATTTTAACGGAAGTCCCATTACATGCTGATAAAAGTCTAGAATCATTCTTACATCTATTTTTTGAAAGGTATAAACGAGAAGGTATTGTCTTATCGCTGTGAATAGCACACTAAAAATTGATACAAAGATCATGCCCATCATAACAATAAAAAACAACTGTGTATTTTTGTACACGAGTACATCATCTAAAATAATTTGAGTGAAAATTGGAAGCGCTAACCCTAATATTTGAATAAATATACTTACTATTAATATTTCTAACAACGTACGCCAATGCGGTCGAAAATATGGTAAATATCTTTGAAATGAGTTTTCCTGTAGGTCTGTATTTTTTAGATTTATTGTAGGTGTAAGTATAAGCAATGTCCCAGTCCAATTTTTTTCGAACTCTTCATGTGCGATCTTCTCTAACCCGATTCCAGGGTCCGCTACAACAACCTCTTTATCTGTCACCTTGTAAACAACGATATAATGGTTGCCCTGCCAATGAGCAATTGCTGGAAGTTGTTGGTTTCTTAATCCTTTAAGATCCGTTTGTATTCCTTTTGAAAGAAACCCGATTGTTTCAGCTGCTTCTGCAAGACTTAATAAAGTTGCACCATATCTTGTTACATTTGCCAATTCTCTAATCTTGTTTATACTTAGCTTAAGATTGTAGTACCTCCCAATCATGGCCAAACTCGCAGCACCACAATCTGTTTCACTTTGCTGTAAAATGACAGGCAATCTTATCCTTTTTTTTCTAACTTTGAATTTCCCTATCTTTGTGTCCTCTGTAATAACTGCTTCTGTTTCACTTAAACTGCCCTCTAACTCAGGATCTGCAACTGTTGTATCAAATACCTGTTGGCTCTCATTTGAAACCTGACCATATCCCGAAGCAATACTTAAGATAGAATCTTTTATTTTGGGAAACCTTTTAATTAATGAATCAAAATCATCTTTAGATAATTTAAAAACCTGCACATTATCATTGGCTTGTACGGTTGCCTTTCTTGTGTCACCTGTTAATAACGCTAATTCTCCAAAAAAAGCTCCCGCTTCGAGAGTATTTAGAACCTTATAATTTTCACTATCTTTTATTACATCAACCGTACCCGAGCTTATAATATAAAAAGCATCACCGACTTCTCCTTCGGTTACAATGTTTTCTCCTTTTGAAAAATGAATAATTTGGATTTTATCTAAAAGAGACCTGAGTTCATTAGCATTAATAGGTGCCAATACTGTAGATCGCTTTAAAAATATTCTCATCGCATTGTTAGAGATATAATCGGTAAAGTACTTCTTTAATTCAGTATGACTGTCTAGTAAGTTATCGAAGTCTTTTTTGTGAAGCTTTAATACAGTTAAGTTTGCTGAAGCGCGGATAATAATTCCCGTACCTTCATCCAGGTTATGATTTTCAAATAATCTAGTTTCGCCAAAATGGTCGCCTTCTGACAATAGCCCTAAATTTAATTCTCTGCCGTCAGCCTGGGTGCTTATAATCCTTGCCTTCCCTGATAATATAAAAAAAAGAGCTTGTTCATTTTCTTCACTAGATAATACGGTTTGTCCTAATCGGTAGTTAACTATTTCCAACTTGTTAACTAAACGATCCTTTTCTTCATCATCTAGGATATTAAAAATAGCTACCTTATCAAAAATATGGTGATTACTCAGAGGTTTCACCTCCATATAGTAAACTTATATTGATTAAAAAAACTCCCGCTGTACTGAAAAGCAGAGCGGGAGTTTTCATACTAATTTAATAGTATTTAAGAGTTATTTTGTAGCTTTAACTCAACACTTGCAGCAGCTAAAGTGTCACTCAGCCATTGATTAAACAATAACTCTTTTATTCCTTCAGTAAGCTTTTCATTTAATATAGCATTCTGAATGCTTTCTACTTTAATTACATGATAGCCTTGATCGGTTGATACAGGTCCAACAACCTCACCCGCTTGTGCTCCGAAAACGGCAGCTTCAACTTGTGGAGAAAGAGCTTTTCGGTATACTTCTCCGATATATCCTCCAACAGGCTTTGTTTTTTCATCAATTGAAAGCTCCCTGGCCAGCTGGTGAAACTCTTCACCTTCTTCAATTTGATAGGCGATTTCTTTTGCTTCTCCTTCTTCTTTCGTTACAATATGGGAAATGACCGCTGTATCGAAAGCAATTTTATTTTCATTAAAAAATTGTTCTACTTTCCCTTTTGCAAGGCTTTCTTTTAATTTATCAGCAGTTTTCCTATATAAAGCCATCTCCTGTAAATCCTCAATTGTTAATAGTCGTTTTTCTAACCATTCGTTAGTTTCGGCTGCACTATATAAATTTAATTCTTGGCGAATCTGGTCTGCAGTAGATTGTAACTCCTCAACTGAAACTTCAATTCCTCTTTGTTTTGCCTCATCCACAATCACTAGCTGCTTTATCTTCTCTTCGATAGCACTTAAGTTCCCTTGTCTCTTAGCAAGAGCAATGACCTCTTGTAAAGATATAGATTGACCATTTAAAGTAAAAACCTCAATGTTTGTTAAGGACATATTTATACACCTCTTCTTAAATTTAAATAAAAAGATCTTCCTTCAATTGCTCAAGATCAATAACTAAAATTTTTTTATTAAGAATCTCGATAATCCCTTCATCCTGTAACTCTAGCATCAGTTTAGTAACAGTGACTCTTGCAGCACCGATCAATTCAGCTATTTGCTGATGTGTGAGCTTAAAATTGATCAGCATCCCCTTAGGGTGATGGCTGCCAAACTGATCAATTAATCTAACTAGTAATTTGTTAAGACGTAAGCGCACATTTAGAAATGTTAAATCATGTATGAGCTCATTTGCTTGTCTCAATCGATCCATGGTATTTTCCAAAAGGTTTAACATTAATTTCGGATTACTTTCTAGTAATCTAGCAAAATCCTCACGTCTTAATGCATACAAACTAGTTGTTTCTATTGCCTCAGCTGTTGCAGATCTAGAACTCCCCTTTTGAAGTAACGCCATTTCGCCGAAATAATTCCCTTCATGAAGAATCGTTAGAATATTTTTCTTATCCTCATAATAATGACAAATTTCAACCGATCCCTTTTTTATAATATATAGCTCGTCTCCAACATCTCCTTCTAAAAAAATAATGGATCTTCTTTTAAACTTCCTCTCAACACACCACTTAGACAACTGCTTGACATCTTCTTCAGTTAAGCCTTCAAAAAAGGGGATACCAGTAAAAAGAGAGCCTAATTGACTATGCATATTTTTGGGACTCCTTTTATGTAGGAAAATATATACATAGTATACGTGGGAGTTCGGGATAAATTCATTTTTAGTTCGAATTTTCTAAAACTTTTTACATAATTGAGCTTGTCTGCTAACTCTAGAAAAATCACTTTTTATAATGAAAAATTCTCCTACTATAACTATCCAAATCTCATATGAACACATAGCATTGTGTTCAAGTTTTGCTACTTAACTAATGAATAAAAAAAATCAGGAAGTATGTCCAAAAGGCCATATTTCCTGATTCTTTAGAATGTAATTCTTATCTTTACTTTTGAATGATGCGTAAACGTGCTACCTAAAAACTCAATAAAAGAGATAGCTGGATCTAAATTCAACATCAAATGTTTTAACCCTCGTAACGAAATCCTTGATTCTTGATTGTAGGACTGGCGTTTTTTTCATATTGTTCAAATCCGCTATCATAAAAATGAGCTACTTTACTTGACCAGTTGCTGGAATCTTGACCACCTGTACGCTCAGTCATATAGGACGAAATGATGTCATCATACTGATGAATAATTTCCACTTGAACTTTAGCATCGTACTGTTCTTTATGATGCGTAGCCTTAAGAGGCAGCCTTGGTTTTTGATCGGGAATGGTTTTTGGATAACCAATGACTAGACCAGAAATCGGGTAAACATATTCTGGCAAATTCAAAATTTCAACAAAAGCTTGAGGATTTCTTCTTATACCCCCAATCGGAACGATTCCAAGTTCCATCGATTCAGCTGCGATAACAGCGCTTCCCAGTGCAATTCCAACATCTGTTGAACCAACAATAATAGACTCTATATTTTCGACAATCCGAAAACGATTTCCATTTCTTTCAGCCGCCAGTTTCGCCCGATAAAAGTCCATACAAAACACAAGAAAAACAGGTGCCTCCTCGATCCACTTTTGATTTCCAGCAGCTTTTGCCAATGCAGATTTCCTTTCAGGTTCCCTTACTTCGATTACGCTCACTTGCTGACCATTAATCCAATTTGGAGCAGCCATTGACGCCTTAATAATCGTTTCCACTTGGGTATCGTTAACATCTTTTTCAGGGTCAAATTGCCTTACTGAGCGATGATTTCTCATTAATTTAATGGTTTCATTCATAAAATCACTCCTTATGTATACCATACTACACGTCCAACTTCATTCTCAAATATAGTTAACTAGCTTGTATACTTTCAAATTTATATACATCTAATAAGACTGATTAAAAAGAATAATTGGTTATTTCCCTTTAATATAATATACTACTCACATCAGCATTGAATTAAGTCGTTACCTTTTTATAATAGAATGATAGTTTTGAGAAATGAACGGAGGAATCGGAATTGTTTAAATCAAAAAATACTATTTTAAATCAGACATCTTTTGCGAAATTCTGGTTTTCCCGTATTTTGTCTTCCTCATCCTTTCAAATGCTTTCTGTTGCGATTGGCTGGCAAATGTATTCCATCACTCAAGACGCTTTTAGCCTTGGTTTTGTTGGATTAGCTCAATTTCTTCCAATGTTCATGCTTACATTAATTGTAGGCCATATTGCCGATCGATTTGACCGTAGGAAAATTGTATTCATATGTCAGTTTATGGAAAGCGGCATAGCCATGTTATTACTATTTGGAAACATTGGGGGTTGGCTTGATCGTGAACATATTTTGATAGCGGCTGTAATTTTGGGAACTTGTCGTGCTTTTGAGGGTCCCACATCAGCTTCTCTGTTACCACAATTGGTACCAAGGGAAAATCTACAACAAGCAATCTCTTGGAGTACATCAGCTGGGCAAACAGCCCAAATTATCGGCCCATCAATTGGGGGGCTACTTTTTTCATTCGGCACATCTTATGTTTACATAACAGCAATCATTTCGTTTTTAATAGCCGGGTTTCTAATATTTTTCATCCGATTGGAATTTCGCCAGCCAAACACTACACAATTAAACACTTTCCGCTCCATCTTTTCTGGTTTGGTATTTATATATAAGAAACGCATCATTTTTGGCACTCTTTCTCTTGACCTTTTTGCTGTTCTACTTGGAGGAGCGACAGCACTTTTACCGATATTTGCGCAAGATATCCTTCAAACTGGTCCGTGGTCATTAGGTCTTATGCGAACAGCTCCAGCAGTTGGGGCCTTATTAATGTCCATTGTTTTAGCGTATGTTCCATTGAGAGAAACTGTTGGATACAAATTATTTGGGGCACTAGCCATTTTCGGACTAGCAACAATGATTTTCTCCTTATCATCTAATTTATGGATATCATTAGCAGCATTATTTATTATTGGAGCTTCGGATGTAGTGAGTGTTGTCATCAGATCTTCTCTAGTACAATTGCAAACACCAGACGAAATGCGTGGTCGCGTAAATGCAATAAATTCCTTATTTATTGGGACTTCCAATCAACTAGGAGAATTTAGAGCTGGTATAATGGCTGGATTTATTGGAGCTGTTCCAGCTGTGTTCATTGGTGGATTAGGAACCATTGCCGTTGCGGGACTCTGGATGTATTGGTTTCCTTCATTAAGAAGGCTGAAGAGCTTGCAGGAATAGACAGTTATAATACCTAGAATAGTGGCTAATAAATGAAAAAGACAAGGTTGGGATAGAAAGTCCAACCTTGTCTTTTAATTATTATTCTTATTCAACCGTAACTGACTTAGCTAGGTTTCTTGGCTTATCTACATCGCAATCGCGATGCAATGCAGCATAGTATGCAATTAATTGAAGTGGGATAACTGAAACTAATGGCGTCATCAATTCATGAACCTCTGGGATCACAAAGCGATCTTCCGCATCATTTAAACCCATCATACTTATGATACAAGTATTAGCACCACGTGCCGCAACTTCTTTAACATTTCCACGGATACCCAAGTTTACACTTTCCTGCGTCGCAAGTGCAATAACTGGTGTTCCTTCTTCAATTAAAGCAATTGTTCCATGCTTTAACTCACCACCAGCAAATCCTTCTGCTTGGATATAGGAAATTTCTTTTAGCTTTAACGCCCCTTCTAAGCCGACATAGAAATCAATGCCACGACCGATAAAAAAGCAATTTCTTGTAGTGGCAAGATAGTCACGTGCAATTTGTTCCATCTCTTCTTTTTGGTCACAAAGAACTTCCATTGCATTGGCAACAATACTTAATTCCTGAATAGGGTCAAAAGATAGTTGTATGCCTTTTGTACGAGCAGTATCAACAGCTAAAATAGCTAATACAGCCATTTGCGCTGTGTATGCTTTTGTTGAGGCCACGGCAATTTCAGGTCCAGCATATAACGGAAGTGTAAAATCAGCTTCCCTAGATAAGGTTGAACCTGGAACATTTGTAATTGTTAAAGCGCGATGTCCAAGTTTCTTCACTTCAACTAGTACTGCACGACTATCGGCAGTTTCTCCACTTTGAGATATGAAAATAAATAATGGTTTCTGAGATAATAATGGCATATTATATGAAAATTCACTTGCCACATGTACTTCTACAGGAATATTAGCGAGTTTCTCGATAAATTGCTTACCCACAAGACCAGCATGATAACTAGTTCCACAAGCTACAATATAAATACGATCTGTATCTATCATCGCTTGACGGATATTTTCATCAAGCTTTAGTGTGTTATTTTCATCTTGATATTCTTGAATAATTTTACGAATAACAAAAGGCTGTTCGTCAGTTTCTTTTAACATAAAATGCGGATACGTACCTTTTTCGATATCACTAGTATCTAGTTCACAAGTAAATGGTGCACGCTCAATTTCCTTGCCATCAAGGTTTTTAATTGTAACAGAATCTCTTGTTACAATTACCATTTCTTTATCAACTAATTCAATATATTGATCAGTTACTTGTAACATCGCCATTGCATCACTTGCTACAACATTAAAGTTTTCTCCAACACCTACTAACAGCGGACTTTTATTTTTGGCCACATAAATTCGGTCCGGATCTTGTTCATCCAATAATGCTATTGCATATGAACCTTTTAATTGAAGTAGCGTTTGACGGAATGCTTCCTCAACCGATTCACCCTTTTGAACAATTTTATCAATAATTTGAACAATGACTTCGGTATCTGTTTCACTTAGTAAGTTCACATCTTCTAAAAGTTCTCGTTTAAGCTGCTGATAATTTTCAATTACACCATTGTGAACAATTGTAAAACGACCAGATTTACTTTGATGCGGATGTGCATTTGTGCGGTTCGGTACACCATGTGTAGCCCAACGGGTATGCCCGATTCCAGCTGTAGCTTTTACATTTTCATTTACTACTTCGCGTAACTTAGCAATACGACCTTTTTCCTTGAAATATTGAACACCATTATCATTAAGAACCGCAATTCCAGCTGAATCATAACCACGGTATTCTAGTTTTTCTAATCCTTTTAACAAGATTTCTTTCGTATCTTCTTGACCAATATATCCAACAATTCCGCACATGTACGTTTTCCTCCCTGCCGGGGCAAGAAAGTGGGGCTTTCTTACCCCGCTCTTTAAGTTAATATTCATTATGCAATTTTACATTCACTTAAACGTTTGTACAAAGAGTCGCCTCTTTGTTTTCGTCCAAGCTTACGGTTGTGCTGCAACCGGGAGGTATCCGCCGACTCTCGATAAACCTCCTCCTCGTCAACTATTCCTTCGCTCAAAATAGTCCAGGCGCTTATTTAACTTAGGAAAAACCTATCCACCTTTCATTTATTAATTCAACCTTCATCTTACAATAGAGTTTCGAAATCGTCAATTTCCTGTTTTTCCCGAAGTAACTTACAGTTTATTTCACAAATATTAGAGAATTATTTGCTTAATATAAAAATATGCATAAGCGCACCTAATCGTGCTGCCTATGCATATCCCAATTATGCTCCTATTTCTTCGCGAATAACTGTTACAACTCTTTTTACATACTCTTCACAAAGCTCTTCTGTTGGTGCCTCAGCCATTACTCTTATTAATGGCTCGGTACCTGATGGCCGCACAAGTAAGCGCCCATTCTCTCCCATTTCGGTTTCTACTTCTTTTATAACCTGTTTAATTCGTTCATTTGTTTCTGCAATGGATTTATCCGTTACAGGGACATTCTCTAATAGTTGCGGGAATTTTTCCAATTCAGCTGCCAACTCTGATAATGGTTTATTTGTAGCTTTCATAATATTTACTAATTGAATAGCCGATAACATTCCATCGCCTGTTGTTACATAATCAAGGAAGATAATGTGGCCTGATTGTTCACCGCCAAGATTAAAACCGCCTTTTCTCATTTCTTCCATTACGTAACGGTCGCCAACAGACGCTTGCACGCTTTTTATTTGATTGGTTTCTAACGCTTTATAAAAGCCAAGATTGCTCATCACTGTTGAAACAACTGTTTGTTGATTTAATCTTCCTTTTTCGTTTAGGTACTTTGCACAAATAAACATAATTTGATCGCCATCAACAACATTTCCTTTTTCATCAATCGCAATTAATCGGTCACCATCACCATCAAAAGCTAAACCGACATCCGCTCCTTTTTCAAGAACAAATTCAGCTAATTTTTGTGGATGTGTTGATCCCACTCCGTCATTGATATTTAGGCCATCTGGATTATTTCCCATTGTTGAAATATCCGCTTCTAAATCAGCAAATAGATGCGGAGCTAATGATGAAGTTGCACCGTGTGCACAATCCAAAGCAACATGAATACCTGAGAAGTCTTCGTCAACAGTTTGTTTTAAGAAATGTAAATACTTTTGACCACCCTCAAAATAGTCATTTACTTGTCCTATATCCGCACCAGTAGGACGAGGCAAAGTATCTTCTTCCGCATCAATTAACCTTTCAATTTCAAGTTCTTGTTCATCTGTTAACTTAAAACCGTCCGGACCAAAATACTTTATACCGTTATCCGCAACAGGGTTATGTGAAGCTGAAATCATGACACCTGCTTGAGCGCCTAGGGCTTTCGTCAAAAAGGCCACTCCCGGAGTAGATATAACACCTAACCGCATTACTTCTGCACCAATTGAGAGTAACCCTGCGACCAATGCTCCTTCAAGCATATGGCCCGAAATCCGCGTATCTCTACCAATTAAAATCTTTGGTGAATTTGTATCCTTTGTTAAAACATAACCACCGTATCTTCCTATTTTAAAGGCAAGCTCTGGTGTTAGTTCACTATTAGCCACTCCGCGAACACCGTCTGTACCAAAATATTTACCCATTATATCGCTCCTTCTATAGCTTATCCATTATTAATTTCAATAAGGGCCTTTGACGGGGTAATTTCCCATCTGACATTTTGTGGTCCTGACACAACTTCAATATCTATTTCATGTTCTCCCTGTGAAAAACCGCCTACATTAAGCCTAATATCAAAGTCCTCAGGTTGAATATTTTGTATGACATCCTCCGCACCAAAAATCCTTAAATTTACTAAGCCGTCTAGTGGTGTAATGATTGAAACATTGTCTAGGTTTGAACTGCCACTTAGCTTGATCGGTACATTGGTTAATACTTTGCTTTCTTCTTCTTCAACATCAACCTTTATAGAGATTACCTCAGGATTTACTTTAATAGCTCCCTCCGGTACTGGCACTTTTACCTCGAGGGTTTGGTCTCCATCTATAGTTGATAAATTTACATCTATGTTATCAATCATTTCAATTGTTTCAATAACCTCATATGGACCATAAACCGTTATTTCGGTCGGTGAAACCTCAAATGATTTAATGCTCATTCCATTCGGTAAGGTTCCTTTACGATTCACCTTAAACGGGACTGCCTTATATGGCGGTGAAATCGGGATTTGTACCTCTACAACAGATGGCTCAACTTCTAAGTTTAATTGTTCTCCATTTAAATCATAGACATTGATTGCTACATCCTTCTTGACCGTATCCATTACCCCTTCTATATCCAAAAATCCTTTTACAAAGCCGATTCGTTTCACATCATCTCTAGAACCTCTTACCTTTACGCTATTTGGTACAATAATTGGCTCGTCTGATGTGTATCCTTGTGGTAATTTATCTTGATTTAGCTTTTCAATTGTAATCGGCATGATTTGTTCAACTTTATCTTGTATCTCTACAGTAACCATGGCTGGGTCTATATTCACTTTTAATTTATTAGAAAAGCCGCGATGTTGTACACGAATATTATGTTTCCCTGCGGATAGATTAGATAAATCAACGTAAACCTCGTATCCTTCCTGTGCTTTCATTGCTTTAATCACACTATTCGTGCCATCAACATAAACGTTTACAGTTTGTGGAAGCTCTGATATGACAAACTTATCCTCATTATAAATAACCTGTAAAGGTATATTTGATAGTGCTTCTGTTTCCGTAGTTGTTTGTAAAATCCCACTAGGCTTAGGATTAGTTTGAGTTTCCATATTAACAGCTGTATATAGCATTAATGCAAGAAATAAAGCTACAATTCGAACAAACCATGGACTATTTAACCATTTATCAATCAGCATTTTTCTTCCCCCTCCAATTCCATCGCGATGGAGAAGTTGTTTTTGCTTTTGCACTATTTGTAAGCTCTTCTACAAGCATCTCTTTAAGCGCATCGTTTGTCAGATTGCGGTATAACTCACCATTTTTTGTTAAGGAAATATTACCGGTTTCTTCAGAAACAATTATTGTAATACTATCGGTTACTTCACTAATACCTAATGCTGCCCGATGACGCGTCCCTAACTCCTTTGAGATAAATGGACTTTCAGATAATGGCAAATAACAAGCAGCAGCTTTTATTTCATTATCTTTTATAATGACAGCTCCATCATGCAGCGGAGTATTAGGAATAAAAATATTGATTAAAAGTTCTGAAGATATTTTTGCATTTAATGGTATTCCAGTTTCTATGTAGTCACCCATACCTGTTTCTCTTTCAATAGATAATAAAGCTCCTATTCGCCTTTTTCCCATATAAGACATAGATTTTACGATTTCATCAATGTTCTTTGTAAGGACTTCTTCTTCAGGGACTGCACTTCTGGAAAACAAACGACCTCTTCCCAGTTGTTCAAGTGCTCTTCGTAATTCAGGCTGAAAAATAATAATAACAGCCAAGAACCCCCATGTTAAGGCCTGATTCATTAACCATTGCAGTGTATTTAAGCCAAAGAAACTGCTTAGAAACCAAACTGCAATAATAACAAAAATGCCTTTTAATAATTGCACAGCCTTTGTACCGCGAATAATCATGATTAATTTATATATCACAAAGGCCACAAGGAGAACATCTATGATCTCTCCGATGTAATTTAAGATTGGAAATTCTCCAACAGGCATTTAGACACTTCCTTTTAAAAAAATTCATACTCCAATCCTTATATATGGACTTTATCCATTTTAACTACAATATTATAACATACTACCCTATGGATTACATAAAAATTGTAAATAGATAAAAAAGCCATCTCTTAATAAGATAGCTTCAGATACTTTAGTGCACTAAAAAGCAGCTGTGAATACTTTCTTCATGTTATACCAAATCCACTCAAATATTGCATCTATTTCCTCAATTTCCCCAGTAACACGCCCCGCCGATGCTAAATATTTATCACCGTTAATAACTGTTACATTACCATCGACTTCACCCTCAATTTTGATATCTCCATTCCTAACGACCACATCGCCCTCTACTACCACTCCCTCTGGTACAATGACTGTTTGTTCTTGAATCTGCAAATTTGATTGCTTAGAAACAGATAATTGGTCATTTTCCCAATTAGCGAAAACACTTCCCATCATTAAGATAACAAATGCAGCCGCAGCTGAAACAGTTGGATGCGCTTTAAACCATCTAGTATATCTTAAAGATGGTTTTTCTTTAGGGAGTCTACTCATAACATTTGCAGTGAAATGTTCAGGGGCCTTAATATGAGTCGTACTTTGTACATATGCAATAGCTTTTTTCAATTGCTGAAAATACTGCTGACATGTTGTACAACTTTCGATATGTCCTTTTAATGCTTTATTTTCTTCTTCGGAAGTCTCCTCATCCAAATATTTATGCATTAATTCAACAATTTCTGTTGAACATTCCATTACTTTATCCCCCCTTATACATTACCTAATTTTTTTCTTAACGCTTCTCTTCCCCTGTGAATCCGCGTTTTAACCGTTCCTATAGGTATATCTAATATTTCACTTATCTCTTTTAAGGACAATTCTTCGATATATTTAAGAACAATCACCGATCGGTACATAGGCGGCAATTCATTTATCTCACTTTGTATCATTTCTTGAAATTCTAGACTTTCCACACTTTCTTCAGGCAATGGTTCATCTGACTGAAGATGTGAATACATCGTTAATCCTTCTGTACCTTGGATTTCAGCATCTAAATAGTAATCAGGTTTCCTCTTCCTCAGTCGGTCAATGGACAAGTTTGTTGCGATCCTATACAGCCATGTAGAGAATTTCCGGTTAATATCATAACTATGAATATTAACATACGCTCGGATAAACGCTTCCTGTGCCAAATCCTCCGCCTCATGTGCATTACCAATCATTCGATAACAAAGCTGATACACTTTATCCTTAAATAGCTCTACAATTTCAGCAAAAGCGTTTTGATCTCCCTTTTTAACTTGCTTAATTCGTTTTTTTATTAAAGTTTCCATTTATAATTACCTCCGCACTTGCGGCTATCTATAGTTACGTACATGTCACCAATAAGGTTTCAGACTTGGTCATGAAAAATAAATTTTTACAATAATTTTTGCAAACATTATCTTCTATTATATAAAACGGATCATAGAATGTGAAACAATGTAATTTAAAGAGTAATAACAGGCCTAATTATAAAACATTTTTCTCAAACTTAACATATTGTTTGTAATTAACAAATAATATTACCTAGTCCTCATAGCCTAGATGAACTACAGTGAATCAATATTGCATCATTTATTATACAACTTAGTTCATGCACCCCTTTTGAGTCCTACCTCTTCTTATTCATACGGTTTCATTATAAGCTCCTTTACAATTTAATTAAATCGCTAACCCGGATTTGTTTAAGTAACTCATCGTAATGTTTCCCCTAACATACCCCGCATTTTACCGTACACTTTTTAATACCTAGAACATCTTATTATTTAAATAAGAAAAAACAAGCAGATGTGAATTTAACTGCTTGTTTTAAAGAAGTTTATTATTATCTTAATTCAAAAGGACTATTTACTTTAACTTTTCCCCAAATAAGGAGCCCATCAGTGCAACTGCCACAGAAGCTGTTTTATTTTTTTCATCAAGGATTGGGTTTACCTCAACGAATTCAGCAGATGTAATAATATCTGATTCTGCAAGCATCTCCATTGCTAAGTGGCTTTCACGATAACTAATACCACCAATAACAGGTGTTCCTACTCCCGGTGCATCACTTGGGTCTAAACCATCTAAATCAAGACTTAAATGAACACCGTCCGTTCTTGCTGACAAATAATTAATTGTTTCCTCCATAACTGCAGTCATCCCCATGCGATCAATCTCATGCATCGTATAAACTCGAATTCCTTTTTCCCTAATTAACTCTTTTTCACCTTGATCAAGGGACCGAGCGCCAATAATTACGATATTCTTGGGATCAACTTTAGGACTATATCCTGCAATATTTGTTAAATCCGGATGACCAAGCCCCATACTAACTGCTAAAGGCATTCCATGAATATTTCCCGAAGGTGATGTTTCCGCAGTGTTTAGATCGCCATGTGCATCATACCAAATAACTCCTAGATTAGAATAATGTTTAGAGATGCCTGCTAGGGTCCCAATCGCCACGCTATGGTCGCCCCCTAACACTAAGGGGAATCGGTTATGCGAAACAGTTTCAGCTACCTTTGCAGCAAGCTTTTCACTTACATCAGCAACTTCCTTTAGATTTTTTAAATTAGTATCTGAAATAACTTCTTTTCTTGTAGGTCTTCTATACTCAATATCACCTAAGTCTTCAATATCATAATTCAAATTTTCTAATCGTTCAATAACACCTGCGTATCTCATAGCACTAGGCCCCATATCAACTCCGCGTCTCGTTTGACCTAAATCAATCGGAACTCCAATAATAGATATATTTTTATTCATCATCATTCCCCCTATGGCATCTTACCTTATATTTTATAATGTGATTGGAAATGACTCAACTCGACAGGATATTGAATATTTATGCAATTACGATTATTCATAGTTTAACGCTATAAATAAAAAATCCGCTTAGAACAAAAATGTCTAAGCGGATATAGTATCAATATATGTATGGTGGAGCCTAGCGGGATCGAACCGCTGACCTCCTGCGTGCAAGGCAGGCGCTCTCCCAGCTGAGCTAAGGCCCCAATTACTGGAGCGGAAGACGGGATTCGAACCCGCGACCCCCACCTTGGCAAGGTGGTGTTCTACCACTGAACTACTTCCGCACATGCTATGTTTATTATAAATATAAAGTAAATTTGAATGGTGGAGGGGGACAGATTCGAACTGCCGAACCCACAGGGAGCGGATTTACAGTCCGCCGCGTTTAGCCACTTCGCTACCCCTCCAAATTATTGAACAACCTTATACATGAACACTGGTGCCGGCGAGAGGAATCGAACCCCCAACCTACTGATTACAAGTCAGTTGCTCTGCCAATTGAGCTACACCGGCTAATATAGATGTTGGTGACCCGTACGGGATTCGAACCCGTGTTACCGCCGTGAAAGGGCGGTGTCTTAACCGCTTGACCAACGGGCCAGATATGAAATATACAAAGCTTCCAACCGGGCTCGAACCGGTGACCTCTTCCTTACCATGGAAGTGCTCTACCTGCTGAGCTATGGAAGCATGGCTCCACAGGCAGGATTCGAACCTGCGACCGATCGGTTAACAGCCGATAGCTCTACCACTGAGCTACTGTGGAATAATATATAGCTTGGCAACGTCCTACTCTCACAGGGGGACAGCCCCCAACTACCATCGGCGCTGAAGAGCTTAACTTCCGTGTTCGGAATGGGAACGGGTGTGACCTCTTCGCTATCGTCACCAAACATATTTAATTTGAGGATTGTTCCCTCAAAACTAGATAACAAGCATTCATATTCAACTGTAATTGTCCAGCTCCAGTGCCCAGCGACTAGTGAACTTCGCCCACCTCCCTACGATAAGTCAACATCGAATCGCTACCGCTCTTCGTGTTTCCTTTATCTCAGTCGATGCGCTTCAGTCCTTACGTCGCTTGACGGGCACTTCCGCTTTTCGTTTTGGTTAAGTCCTCGATCGATTAGTATTCGTCAGCTCCACATGTCGCCATGCTTCCACCTCGAACCTATCTACCTCATCATCTCTGAGGGATCTTACTTACTTAAAGTAATGGGAAATCTCATCTTGAGGGGGGCTTCATGCTTAGATGCTTTCAGCACTTATCCCGTCCACACATAGCTACCCAGCGATGCTCTTGGCAGAACAACTGGTACACCAGCGGTGTGTCCATCCCGGTCCTCTCGTACTAAGGACAGCTCCTCTCAAATTTCCGACGCCCACGACGGATAGGGACCGAACTGTCTCACGACGTTCTGAACCCAGCTCGCGTACCGCTTTAATGGGCGAACAGCCCAACCCTTGGGACCGACTACAGCCCCAGGATGCGATGAGCCGACATCGAGGTGCCAAACCTCCCCGTCGATGTGGACTCTTGGGGGAGATAAGCCTGTTATCCCCGGGGTAGCTTTTATCCGTTGAGCGATGGCCCTTCCATGCGGAACCACCGGATCACTAAGCCCGACTTTCGTCCCTGCTCGACTTGTAGGTCTCGCAGTCAAGCTCCCTTGTGCCTTTACACTCTACGAATGATTTCCAACCATTCTGAGGGAACCTTTGGGCGCCTCCGTTACTCTTTAGGAGGCGACCGCCCCAGTCAAACTGCCCACCTGACACTGTCTCCCGCCCCGATCAGGGGCGCGGGTTAGAATTTCAATACAGCCAGGGTAGTATCCCACCGATGCCTCCACCGAAGCTGGCGCTCCGGCTTCTCAGGCTCCTACCTATCCTGTACAAGCTGTACCAAAATTCAATATCAGGTTGCAGTAAAGCTCCACGGGGTCTTTCCGTCCTGTCGCGGGTAACCTGCATCTTCACAGGTACTATGATTTCACCGAGTCTCTCGTTGAGACAGTGCCCAAATCGTTACACCTTTCGTGCGGGTCAGAACTTACCTGACAAGGAATTTCGCTACCTTAGGACCGTTATAGTTACGGCCGCCGTTTACTGGGGCTTCGATTCAAAGCTTCTCCGAAAAGGATAACCTCTCCTCTTAACCTTCCAGCACCGGGCAGGTGTCAGCCCCTATACTTCGCCTTGCGGCTTCGCAGAGACCTGTGTTTTTGCTAAACAGTCGCTTGGGCCTATTCACTGCGGCTCTCTCGCGCTTGCACGCTATCAGAGCACCCCTTCTCCCGAAGTTACGGGGTCATTTTGCCGAGTTCCTTAACGAGAGTTCTCTCGCGCATCTTAGGATTCTCTCCTCGCCTACCTGTGTCGGTTTGCGGTACGGGCACCTTCTACCTCGCTAGAAGCTTTTCTTGGCAGTGTGGAATCAGGAACTTCGGTACTATATTTCCCTCGCCATCACAGCTCAGCTTATGTGGTAAGCGGATTTGCCTACTTACCAGCCTAACTGCTTGGACGCGCATATCCAACAGCGCGCTTACCCTATCCTCCTGCGTCCCTCCATTGCTCAAACGGTAAAGAGGTGGTACAGGAATATCAACCTGTTGGCCATCGCCTACGCCTTTCGGCCTCGGCTTAGGTCCCGACTAACCCTGAGCGGACGAGCCTTCCTCAGGAAACCTTAGGCTTTCGATGGACAAGATTCTCACTTGTCTTTTCGCTACTCACACCGGCATTCTCACTTCTAAGCGCTCCACTAGTCCTTCCGGTCTAGCTTCAAAGCCCTTAGAACGCTCCCCTACCACTGACACGTAAGTGTCAATCCACAGCTTCGGTGATACGTTTAGCCCCGTTACATTTTCGGCGCAGAGTCACTCGACCAGTGAGCTATTACGCACTCTTTAAATGGTGGCTGCTTCTAAGCCAACATCCTGGTTGTCTAAGCAACTCCACATCCTTTGCCACTTAACGTATACTTTGGGACCTTAGCTGGTGATCTGGGCTGTTTCCCTCTTGACCACGGACCTTATCACTCGTAGTCTGACTCCTAAGGATAAGTCTTTGGCATTCGGAGTTTGACTGAATTCGGTAACCCGATGGGGGCCCCTAGTCCAATCAGTGCTCTACCTCCAAGACTCTTACCTTAAGGCTAGCCCTAAAGCTATTTCGGGGAGAACCAGCTATCTCCAAGTTCGATTGGAATTTCTCCGCTACCCACACCTCATCCCCGCACTTTTCAACGTGCGTGGGTTCGGGCCTCCATCCAGTGTTACCTGGACTTCACCCTGGACATGGGTAGATCACCTGGTTTCGGGTCTACGACCACGTACTACAATCGCCCTATTCAGACTCGCTTTCGCTGCGGCTCCGTCTCTTCGACTTAACCTTGCACGGGATCGTAACTCGCCGGTTCATTCTACAAAAGGCACGCTGTCACCCATAAATGGGCTCCAACTACTTGTAGGCACACGGTTTCAGGATCTCTTTCACTCCCCTTCCGGGGTGCTTTTCACCTTTCCCTCACGGTACTGGTTCACTATCGGTCACTAGGGAGTATTTAGCCTTGGGAGATGGTCCTCCCAGCTTCCGACGGGATTTCACGTGTCCCGCCGTACTCAGGATCCACTCAAGAGAGAACGAAGTTTCAGCTACAGGGCTGTTACCTTCTTCGGCTGGTCTTTCCAAACCACTTCACCTACTTCGTTCCTTTGTAACTCCGTATAGAGTGTCCTACAACCCCAAGAGGCAAGCCTCTTGGTTTGGGCTTCTTCCGTTTCGCTCGCCGCTACTCAGGAAATCGCGTTTGCTTTCTCTTCCTCCGGGTACTTAGATGTTTCAGTTCCCCGGGTCTGCCTTCAGTACCCTATGTATTCAGGTATAGATCCTGTTCCATTACGAACAGTGGGTTTCCCCATTCGGAAATCTCCGGATCAAAGCTTACTTACAGCTCCCCGAAGCATATCGGTGTTAGTCCCGTCCTTCATCGGCTCCTAGTGCCAAGGCATTCACCGTGCGCCCTTATTCACTTAACCTAAGATGATCTTAATCATCAAGATTTTAATAAGAACTTTTCTACAGTAAATATGAATGTTATTGCTATCTAGTTTTCAAAGAACAATATAGAGAGAATGCTCTCTCAAAACTAAACAAAATGTCTAAGCGCGTCTTCGTAATTCTTCCTTAGAAAGGAGGTGATCCAGCCGCACCTTCCGATACGGCTACCTTGTTACGACTTCACCCCAATCATCTGTCCCACCTTAGGCGGCTGGCTCCAAAAGGTTACCCCACCGACTTCGGGTGTTACAAACTCTCGTGGTGTGACGGGCGGTGTGTACAAGGCCCGGGAACGTATTCACCGCGGCATGCTGATCCGCGATTACTAGCGATTCCAGCTTCATGTAGGCGAGTTGCAGCCTACAATCCGAACTGAGAATGGCTTTATGGGATTGGCTCAACCTCGCGGTCTCGCAACCCTTTGTACCATCCATTGTAGCACGTGTGTAGCCCAGGTCATAAGGGGCATGATGATTTGACGTCATCCCCACCTTCCTCCGGTTTGTCACCGGCAGTCTCCTTAGAGTGCCCAACTAAATGCTGGCAACTAAGGACAAGGGTTGCGCTCGTTGCGGGACTTAACCCAACATCTCACGACACGAGCTGACGACAACCATGCACCACCTGTCACTCTGTCCCCCGAAGGGGAACCTTCTATCTCTAGAAGTAGCAGAGGATGTCAAGACCTGGTAAGGTTCTTCGCGTTGCTTCGAATTAAACCACATGCTCCACCGCTTGTGCGGGCCCCCGTCAATTCCTTTGAGTTTCAGTCTTGCGACCGTACTCCCCAGGCGGAGTGCTTAATGCGTTAGCTGCAGCACTGAAGGGCGGAAACCCTCCAACACTTAGCACTCATCGTTTACGGCGTGGACTACCAGGGTATCTAATCCTGTTCGCTCCCCACGCTTTCGCGCCTCAGCGTCAGTTACAGACCAGAGAGTCGCCTTCGCCACTGGTGTTCCTCCACATCTCTACGCATTTCACCGCTACACGTGGAATTCCACTCTCCTCTTCTGCACTCAAGTTTCCCAGTTTCCAATGACCCTCCCCGGTTGAGCCGGGGGCTTTCACATCAGACTTAAGAAACCGCCTGCGCGCGCTTTACGCCCAATAATTCCGGACAACGCTTGCCACCTACGTATTACCGCGGCTGCTGGCACGTAGTTAGCCGTGGCTTTCTGGTTAGGTACCGTCAAGGTACCAGCAGTTAACTGGTACGTGTTCTTCCCTAACAACAGAGCTTTACGACCCGAAGGCCTTCATCGCTCACGCGGCGTTGCTCCGTCAGACTTTCGTCCATTGCGGAAGATTCCCTACTGCTGCCTCCCGTAGGAGTCTGGGCCGTGTCTCAGTCCCAGTGTGGCCGATCACCCTCTCAGGTCGGCTACGCATCGTCGCCTTGGTGAGCCGTTACCTCACCAACTAGCTAATGCGCCGCGGGCCCATCTGTAAGTGATAGCCGAAACCATCTTTTATTCTTAAACCATGTGGTTCAAGAGATTATCCGGTATTAGCTCCGGTTTCCCGAAGTTATCCCAGTCTTACAGGCAGGTTGCCCACGTGTTACTCACCCGTCCGCCGCTGAATCAGAGGAGCAAGCTCCTCGTCATCCGCTCGACTTGCATGTATTAGGCACGCCGCCAGCGTTCGTCCTGAGCCAGGATCAAACTCTCCGAAAAGGGTTTGATTGCTCAAACTAATAAACTGACTTGGTTGTTGAACGTAGTTCAACTTATTTTGCACGCTTGACATTTTGTTTAGTTTTCAAAGAGCGTCAAGACTTTATATAAAATACCATACAAGAGATATAAAGTCAACTATTTTTGTGTTTTTTTTATTGCTATCGAGCAACGAAAATAAATATATCATAACTAGTTATGGACGTCAATAACCATTTTACATATTTCTTTAATCTACTTTACCATCTTATTGCCTTTATATTTCTTTGTTCTGATATATTTATTACACTCTGTTTCAGATGCAAATCTTTTAAATAAATTAAATAATACTTGATACCTATCCTCCATTGCTTGTTTTACCATATGATCGATTCTGTTGTCACCAAGGTCAAATAATAATTCCTCCATTTCACGTTTTAGTAGATATTCTAATTCCTTGATTTCTCTGTTATTTAATAATAGCCCTAACATATATTCACCTCTAGAATAATTTTGGGAATAAATTCAAATTGTTGAGATTACAATTTAATTTGTCTCAATCGCGATAAATTATTCATAGTCTTGTCCATTTGAACATAAATATTAGAAAACGTTACGCACTAGAGGAGGATTTACTATGAAGTTTTTCGTCGTAGTGAATGGGAAGAGAATTAAACAATCTCTCATTGTAATTATAGCTGCTTTTTTTACAGCTAGTATTTTGTATATGGGAAATCAACAGCAATCAGTATTCTCAACTGAGAAAGGGCCGATGGCAATCTATAAAGGCGAAAAAGCGGATGATAAAGTAGCCCTTACATTTGATATCAGTTGGGGAGATGAACGAGCGCCCATTATTTTGGATACTTTAAAGAAGGAAGGAATAAAAAATGCAACCTTCTTTATTTCTGCGTCATGGGCTGAGAGACATCCGGATATTTTGGAGCAAATTGTAAAAGAAGGCCATGAAGTAGGAAGTATGGGGTACCATTATCGAAATTATGCTGATTGGGATGATAAAAAAATTAGACGTGACATATTAATGGCAGATGAAACTTTAAAGAAGTTAGGAATAAAGGAGCTCAAGTATCTTCGTCCGCCAAATGGCAATTTTAATAAAAAAATTCTTCAAATAGCAGATTCCTACGGTTATTCAATTGTACACTGGAGTGTTAATTCATTAGATTACACAAACCCAGGTATTGAGAAAATCGTTCAGAATGTAGTACCAAACGTTAATGGCGGGGATATAATTCTGCTCCACGCATCCGATTCAGCAACACAAACAGAAAAGGCCTTGCCCCAAATAATTAAGGGCTTAAAGTCTAAAGGTCTTAAAATTGTAACAGTATCAGAGTTAATTTCTAACGCTGATATAAAAAGCAATGAAGTAAAATAGCTGATCCAATAGGATCAGCTATTTGCTGTTTTTGTAAGTCGATGAAGAATTAATAACTGCCATGTATTACATATTAATAAAGGTAAGACCATTAAAAGTAACCAAGCCTTATCATCAGCGCGTAAAGCTGGTACCCATTCTAGAATCGTAACAGCAACCATGAAAAATAAGGCTGGAATAAATGCGCCCTTATTTGTTTCTTTCATTTTCCAGTAAGCAATTATCATTCCATAAAGTAGAATAAGTACAGCGGGAAGAATATATTCAGAAAGTGGTTGTCCTTCTCCATATGCTATATATCGAAAGTAAACAAGATCAAATAAAACAAAGGCAATTAAAACTATTTGAACAGCATTCCATAGTGATTTAAACAACCCTAATCCAAATCGATGAACAGTTAAATAAGCAAAGAAACCCATTTGGCTTATTAAGCTAAATATGAAACCGACACCAAGCAACCACAGTGTAACGGAAAGTATCTCGACTAAATTAAATGGTATAAATAAAGAAGAATATTCGTCCCATTTTACACCAAATCCAATAATTACTGTACTTATTCCTCCAATAATCAGAGTAGTTAAAAATAAGTATACCCAATTTCTACTTTTCATTTTTTTGCCCCCAAATGGTTCAAATCCTTCCTTATTGTATCAATCACCCCAGTAAAAAGCTAGTCTCATAAAGCGTATATTTTTCTCAAATCAATTCATATTAACTATAGGTGAAATTTTTTGAAAGGAGCTCTTTTAGCTATGAAAAATATATTAATGCTCCTCCTTCTTTTGCTGTTTTTAATTAGCGCCTGTGCACCAGCAGAAATACAGGGGAACAATCAACCAGATTATGATACAACAAAGAAAATGGTGGTTGATATTCTTAAAACAGATGAAGGAAAAAAGGCAATAGAAGAAATAGTAACAAATGAAGATACTAAAGCACAGCTTGTAATGGACCAACCTTTTGTCCAACAATCAATTAAAACTGCTTTAACATCTGAGGAGGCATTAAACTTTTGGAAAAAGCAATTTGAGGATCCAAAGTTTACTGAGGCCTTCGCAAAGTCAATGCAAGCTGAACATGAAAAGTTGATTAAAGGATTAATGAAAGACCCTGACTATCAGGCAATGATGATCGATATTTTGAAAGACCCCGAAATGGAAAAGCAGCTTTTAGATGCAATGAAATCCCAGCAATACAGAGACCAGCTTAAAACATTAATATCAGAAACAATCGAAAGCCCTTTATTTAAGGCTAAAATGCAGGACATGTTAATTAAAGGTGCAGAGGAACTCCAAAAAGAAGAAGCAGCTAAACAAGAAGAAAAACAGAAGGAAGAATAACCAACAATCACTTTACTAATTAAAAGTTCTTTGTAAGTAGAAATAGAAAGTGGCTCCTGTGAAAACAGGGGCCACTTTTTATTACACAAAATCAAATTAATCTGTTTTATTTTATAGGATAAATACTCTTCACTGAAATGCGTTATTTTGAATATTTAATGACCTGTTCTGCAATTTCTAAATACTTTTTACCAATCTTATGGTTTTCATCATAAACTGATGGCGCAAAATCATTTTCATCTATTTCAGGTTGCCCTAATTGAATTTGGCCTAATAGAGGTGCATTTAATTCCTTGGCAAGCTTTTCACCGCCACCTTGGCCAAATATATACTCTTTTTCACCCGTTACTTTGCTTTCAAAGTACGACATGTTCTCAATAACTCCAAGAATTTCATGCTCTGTTTTTAATGCCATTGCCCCAGCACGTGCTGCAACAAATGCTGCTGTAGCATGTGGTGTGGTTACGATTATCTCACGACATGAAGGAATCAATGTGTGCACATCTAATGCAACATCACCTGTTCCTGGTGGTAAGTCTAGTAAAAGATAATCTAATTCACCCCATTCAACTTCTGAGAAAAACTGATTTAACATTTTGCCTAGCATTGGTCCTCTCCAAATGATAGGTGCATTATCTTCTACAAAGAATCCCATTGAAATTACCTTAACTCCAAAACGCTCTACCGGGTAAATTCTTTCATTTCGAACCGCAGGTCTTTCAGTTATGCCCATCATATCAGGAACACTGAAACCATAGATATCTGCATCTACAATCCCTACCTTTTTACCTAAGCGAGCTAATGAAACAGCAAGGTTAACAGAAACTGTTGATTTACCTACGCCACCTTTACCACTTGCTATCGCAATAAACTTTGTTGGACTGCTAGGGTCTAAAAGTGAAGGATTTTCTGGTTTAGTTTGGAACTGTGCAGTAACTTCCTTTGGCAGTTCACTAAAACGGATACCTACAGTATTTGCACCAGCATTTTTAAGAGCAGTTACTACTTGTTGTTGCAGCTGCATTTGCTCACCTGTTCCTGTCTTTGCAATAGCGATCTTAACACTTACATGATTCTTTTCTTCTTTTACACTAATTTCTTCGATACCATTAGTCTCAACCAATGTTTTATGTAAAAATGGATCCTGCATTTTTCCTAGTATGTCTTGTACTTGTTTTTTTGTAATCAATACTCACACCGCCTTAAGCATTTAATAATGATTCACATCAAATTATAACATAGTGGCTAGAATCCACAAATAACATAGATCACACCTAGAAAATCCCTATTTTGTTATATTCTCACTGTAGTGGCGCAGTATACCTTGATATATAGATGCTGCTACCTTTTCTTGATATGATTTTGTATTTAATAGCTCTCGTTCTTGTGGATTCGATAAGAATCCTGCCTCAACAAGTACAGAAGGAATTTTTGCTTGTTTTAATATATAAACTGTGTCAATTACTTTTACGCCTCTAGATGTATTTTCTAGGTTTCGTTCCATTTCAGCTTGAATAGACTTTGCCAATTGTTTATTTTCATCGAAACGAGGGTAATAGAATGTTTGAGCACCTCTCCATTTGGATGATGGTAAGGAATTTAAATGGATTGACACAAGCAAATTAGCATCAGAACTATTTATTAGTTCAGCTCTTCTTTTTAAATCCTGGGTCTTTCTTCGGCTATATCCTTTAAGATCCTTGTCAGCTAGGTCATTATCATCCTCTCTCGTCAAGATAACCAGTGCCCCAGCCTCTTGAAGATAATCTCTAAGTGTCAATGAAATATTAAATGCAATATCTTTTTCAAAAGCACCTTTTGGACCTGCGCCTGGGTCTGGTGCACCATGTCCTGGATCTAGAACAATGATTTGACCTGATAGAGGCAAACTCCAAGAATCCCACGTATTATGGGTTGAAAATTGATATTGAAACAAAAAGAATAATAAGATAGAGCCCACAAAAAATATAATTAACTGTAATTTCTTTTTCATATTCCTTTCCCTCCGTACCCGTCCTAATTCACTATATGGGACAAGAGGGAGAAATATGAATAATATTTACCTATTATATTTAGTGTAGGCGAAGCCTATACCTTAATTCCCCTTTTCTAAATCCTTCCTTCCACCAGTTTCCAATATACTGCTCACATGCATGAAATAAAGATTCACTAACCAAATCATTTCCGCCTGTTGCTCCCCAGTATTGTAAATAATCAAATAAGTTATCAATTAAATATTGCTCTTCCTTGTAGCACCGTTGTCGAACTTGATCCTCAGTTTCACCAAAATAGCCAAATCTGCTCATTTTAGCACCTAATAAATATGCCTCAATGGCCATGTCAACACTACCATCCTCAATAGCAGTTGCATAGATGGAATTAGATTTAAAGAAAGGAGAAAAGAATAACTTTACTTTCTCTTTTAGTGATTTAAGTGATAATTCTCTAAGGAGTTTATGTTCAAATGCTATTTGCTTAGCATGTCTTTTCTCTTTAAAAGTAGTGATCACATTCATCAAATCCGTCACGCCTTTTCATTTTTACAAATAGTCTTTTACATGCGGTATATTCTCATACAAAAATCGTCCTACTCATAATCGCCAATTTAAGGAAATATTAAATAGAATATATAAGTAGAAATGGAGGAACTGAATGATATTGATTTATATTCGGACAACACAAGGCGAATTGTTTGGCTTCGCCTAAATGACAACAATTTAGCATAAATGCTCATTAATTTTAAATTAGGTAGTAGAAAATTAAATTATAAATGCAAGCAATTCCAAACATATAAAAAAGACCCCCAAGCAAAATGCCTGAGAGCCTTTGAAACGTTGATAATTAACGCTTCGAGAACTGAGGTGCACGACGAGCGCCTTTAAGACCGTACTTCTTACGTTCTTTCATACGTGCGTCACGAGTTAAGTAACCTTCACGCTTAAGAACTGCACGATATTCAGGGTCAGCTTGTAATAATGCACGAGCAATACCATGACGAATTGCACCAGCTTGGCCAGTGAATCCACCGCCAATAACGTTTACGAATACATCATAGTTTGTAGCATTTTCAGTAGCAACTAGTGGTTGCTTTACGATTAAGTGTAATGTTTCTAGATTAAAAAATTCTTCAATTTCACGTCCATTAATTACTACACGTCCGTTACCTGGAACTAAACGAACACGTGCGATTGAACTTTTACGACGTCCTGTACCAATATATTGTACCTGTGCCAAAATAATACCCTCCTTTAAAAATTATCCGCGAAGTTCGTAAACTTCAGGTTTTTGTGCTTGATGTGGATGTTCGCTACCTTTATATACATTAAGCTTTCTGAACATTTGACGTCCTAAGCTATTTTTTGGAAGCATACCTTTAATTGCAAGTTCAAGCATTTGTTCTGGACGAGTATCACGCATTTCTTTAGCAGTACGTGTTTTTAGTCCACCTGGATGCATAGTGTGACGGTAGTAGATTTTTCCGTTTAACTTATTACCAGTTAATTGAATCTTTTCTGCATTAATGATGATTACGTGATCACCAGTATCAACATGTGGTGTAAAAGTTGGTTTATGCTTTCCGCGAAGAATTGATGCTACTTCACTTGCAAGGCGACCTAAAGTTTGACCTTCAGCGTCGATCACTAACCATTTACGTTCAACTTCTTGTGGTTTTGCCATGTAAGTTTGACGCATTATTTTCCCTCCTAAAAATCTTATCGATCTTCTTTCATTTTCTAAAGTTCTATTTCATCACGATTAGTTTCGGGGCTAACTCGTGGCGTGGCCTTTGAAAATGTACCATAGGTAATAATATAACTTTCAAGCTACAATGTCAAGAAAATGTTACACCAGGGGAAGTTGTTTTATTCAATAAAATGTTTTTGGGACACTTTAAGAGGTGAAATTTCTCTTCCTAATACCAAACTTTCCATAGATGCAACCCGTGACCTGGTACTGTTTTTCCAGCAGTTTCCCGATCCTTTTTATCAAGAATTCCCTTAATTTCTTCAGGTTTTATTTTACCTTGACCTACCTTTAATAACGTACCAACCATTATTCGTACCATATTGTATAAAAATCCATCGCCTACAAAGCGAAAAACTATTTCACCGGCCTCTTCTATGACGTCAATTGTATAAATTGTCCGTATTTTATCCTGCTTATCGGTTTTAGTAGAGCAAAATGACGTGAAGTCATGAGTACCGATTAAATAATCAGCTGCTGCTTTAATAGCATCAAGTTCAATCCGGTATGGATAATGATAACAATAATTTCTTCGAAAAACATAGTTCTTTTGACTATTTAAAAGAAAGTAACGATATTCCTTTTTAATGACATCAAAACGTGCGTGGAAACTAGTAGGAACGCTCTCTACCTCGTCCACGATAATATCTTCAGGTAGCAGTGTATTTAATGCTCGTGCCCAATTAATCCCCGTTAAGGGGCTATCAAAGTGAATAACTTGTCCATGAGCATGTACACCTGCATCTGTTCGCCCTGATGCAGCAATGCGCGGTATTTCATCCGTCTTATGAATTTTTTTTAATGCCCGTTCGATTTCACCCTGAACCGTACGCTGTTTTGGTTGTACTTGGAAACCTGCAAAAGAGGTCCCGTCATATGAGATAGTACACTTTAAGCGATTCATTTTTACCACCTATTAAGACCTTAAAAGAAATAATAATATAATCATAATGAATAAGAGTACAAAAACAAGATGATCTGTACTTTTCCAGACAAGCTCTCTAATTCTAGTTCTACCTTCTCCACCGCGATAACCCCTTGCCTCCATTGCAAGTGCCAAATCCTCAGCACGGCGAAATGCACTAATAAATAACGGAACGAGTAAAGGAATAATTGAATTCATGCGTTGCTTTAGCGTACCACTAGTAAAGTCAACACCTCTGGCAGACTGTGCTTTAATAATTTTTTCCGTCTCTTCCATAAGTGTTGGAATGAACCGCAATGAAATTGACATCATTAGCGCTAATTCATGAGCAGGTAGTCCAAATCGTTTAAATGGAGATAACAATGCTTCCATTCCATCGGTAATCTCTATTGGTGTTGTTGTTAACGTGAGTAAGCTAGTAATCATGATTAGAAATATAAATCGAAGAGATATAAAAACACCTTGTTTTAATCCTTCCTCATAAATCGTAATCCATTTATACTGAAAGACTACCTCGCCCTCTTTGGTCATAAACAGATGCAGCACAAGTGTGAATAAAATAATCCATAAAATAGGTTTTAAGCCTTTATATATATACACCAGCGGGACTCTAGATAGCAGGACACATAGAATCGTGAATAAACCAATTATTGTATAGGTAAAGACATTATTAGCAATAAAAACAATAATAACAAATAAAAAGATTGTTAGCAGTTTTGCACGCGGGTCCATTTTGTGAATAAAAGATTCCCCAGGAACATACTGACCAATAATGATATTTTTCATTTAATCCGAACCCCTTCCTCTAAAAGGGCTACGATTTCATCCGCTACCTTATCGACAGTAAACACATTGGAAATTGGCCTAGCAAACTTCTCTGAGAGCAATTTAATGAATTGGGCTGACTCCGGAATATCTAATCCTGCTTCATTTAGCTTTTCGGGTTGCGCAAAAATTTCAAGTGGAGTTCCCTTCATATAAACAGTACCTTTATGCATAACGATAATATCATCTGCGTAGTATGCTGCATCCTCCATGCTGTGCGTAACAAGTATAGTTGTTAGCTTATATTGGTTATGCAAAGTTTTAAACATTTCCATTATCTCATTACGGCCTTTAGGATCAAGCCCTGCAGTCGGCTCATCTAAAATAAGCACCTCTGGTTCCATTGCAAGTACGCCTGCTATAGCAACGCGCCTCATCTGACCACCGCTAAGATCAAAGGGGGATTTAGTTAGTACACTTAAAGGAAGGCCTACCATTTCTAATAATTCATGAGCTTTTTTCTTAGCAGTATCGAATGAAACACCAAAATTCATTGGGCCGAAACATATATCCTTTTCTACTGTTTCCTCAAATAACTGATGCTCAGGGTACTGGAAAACGATACCTACTCTTTTTCGAAGACTCTTTAAATCCCGTTGTTTCTTATTTGCAGCAATAGTTCGATCACCAATTGAAATTTCCCCGCCGGTTGGTTTTAATAAACCATTAATATGTTGTATTAATGTTGACTTTCCCGACCCAGTATGGCCGATAACAGCTTGATATGTGCCCGACGGAATATTTAAGTTTAAATCGAATAGTGCTCTTCTTTCAAATGGTGTTTTTGCGTTATATATATGTTCTACTTCTTTGAATATAATGTCCATAATTCATTCACCAAATCTCGTTGTTTTAAGTGGGGTTTTGAGAGCTGAACTCCTTTTTTCTTAAGGAGTTGTGAGAGCTTGACTGTAAAAGGAAGGTCTAAACCTAATTGTACAAGTTTTTCGCCGTATTCAAAAATTTCCTCTGGTGTACCTTCTGCAAAGACTTGTCCTCTATTCATAACGATCACTCGGTCAGCTTGCGTAACTTCCTCTAAATCATGTGTAATCGATAAAACACTCATCTGACCTGCATTTTGTAATGAACGTACTGTTTCAATCACTTCTTTTCTACCAATAGGATCTAGCATCGATGTTGCTTCATCTAATATCATTAATGATGGTTGAAGGGCTAAAACACCTGCAATTGCAACACGTTGTTTTTGACCGCCGGAAAGTCGATGTGGCTCATGATTTAAAAAATCGTCCATTCTCACCTTACTTATGCTAGACTCAATCCTCTGTATCATTTGATCACGAGGAATACCATTGTTTTCAAGGCCGAATGCAACATCGTCTTTTACAGTGGTTCCAACAAATTGATTATCCGGATTTTGAAATACCATTCCTACTTTTTGACGAATATCCCAGACTGTATCATCTTGCAATTGTATATCTTCGATAGAAACTATGCCTTTTTCTGGCATTAGTAAGCCATTTATGATCTTTGCCAAAGTGGATTTACCCGATCCATTATGGCCAACAATTGCAAGCCATTCACCTTTATTGACCTGAAAACTGACATCCTTTAAAGCGTATTCTCCTTCAGGTGTATACCTAAAAAATAAATGATTAACTGTCATAATTTTATCTATGTTCATATGATCGGGCCCTCACTTGATTAAGCTTTGATGAAAATAAAAGTAGTGAATAATATAAATGTTATTTGTAAATTATGAATACACGAAAAAAGGGCATAGAATCAGATCTTTATAATAAGATTCTGTCTCGCCCTTTAAGATGATTATAGTCGAATTATAATTAAACTAATTCAATGATAACGACTGGCGCTCCATCACCACGGCGTTGACCAAGTTTAAGAATACGTGTGTATCCACCTTGGCGTTCTTCATAGCGCTTTGCGATGTCATTGAAAAGCTTTTGTACTGCATATTCGCCAGTTTCAGCATTCGCTACTTCATTACGAATGAAAGAAGCTGCTTGACGACGAGCATGTAAGTCACCACGTTTACCAAGTGTAATCATTTTTTCAACAACTGAACGAAGCTCCTTCGCTTTCGCTTCTGTTGTTTCGATACGCTCATTAATGATTAAATCTGTAGCAAGGTCACGAAGTAAAGCTTTACGTTGAGATGATGTACGACCTAATTTTGCATAAGCCATTTATGTCCCCTCCTTTGTTGAAGTGTTAAATTGATAGCACCGACCAATGGAATTTATTCGTCTCTTCTTAGACCAAGACCAAGCTCTTCAAGCTTCGCCTTAACTTCTTCTAATGATTTTCTTCCGAGGTTTCGTACTTTCATCATATCCTCTTCAGTCTTATTTGCTAATTCCTGAACTGTATTAATTCCAGCACGTTTTAAACAATTATAGGAACGAACAGATAAGTCAAGTTCTTCAATTGTCATTTCAAGAACTTTTTCTTTTTGGTCTTCTTCTTTTTCAACCATAATTTCGGCATTCTGTGCTTCATCAGTTAGACCGACAAAGATATTTAAATGCTCTGTTAAAATTTTTGCTCCAAGCGAAACAGCCTCTTCTGGTCGAATACTTCCATCTGTCCAAACATCAAGAGTCAATTTATCGTAGTTAGTAACTTGACCAACCCTTGTGTTCTCAACCTGGTAAGTAACACGTGAAACTGGTGTATAGATCGAATCAATTGGAATCACACCAATTGGTTGATCTTCACGCTTATTTGCATCAGCAGGCGTATATCCACGACCACGTTTTGCAGTTAGTCTCATTCGTAAATTACCATTTTTCCCTAAAGATGCAATATGAAGATCCGGATTTAATACTTCAACATCACTATCGTGTGTAATGTCAGCAGCCGTTACTTCACGTTCACCTTGAATATCAATTTCTAGTGTCTTTTCCTCTTCAGAGTAAATTTTTAACGCCAGTTTTTTGATATTCAAAATAATGTTTGTAACATCCTCAACTACACCTTCAACTGTAGAGAACTCATGTTGAACACCATCAATTTGAATAGATGTTACAGCAGCACCAGGAAGAGAGGATAATAGTATACGACGCAAGGAGTTTCCTAAACTGGTACCATATCCACGCTCAAGCGGTTCGACAACGAATTTACCAAAGGTAGCATCATTGCTAATTTCAACCGTTTCGATTTTTGGTTTTTCAATCTCTATCATTCAATAAACCCTCCTTCAAAACGTCGAAACCTCGGTTAGGTAGACCCAACCGAAATTCCCCATTAGGCAGTTCCCAAATGTGCACAACAATTTTTTCATCTGTTTAGAATATTTTATAACTGAAAAAGTTCTTATCATATCCCATTATAGACAGGGATTCAAAATCTATACAGATTATTTACACACGACGACGTTTTGGTGGACGGCAACCATTATGAGGTACTGGTGTTACATCACGAATAGCAGTAACATCTAATCCTGCTGATTGAAGAGCACGAATAGCTGCCTCACGGCCTGCACCTGGTCCCTTTACTGTAACTTCTAATGTCTTCATTCCGTGTTCCATAGAAGCCTTAGCAGCTGTTTCAGCAGCCATTTGTGCAGCGAATGGTGTAGACTTACGAGAGCCTCTAAAACCTAAAGCACCAGCACTTGACCAAGCAACTGCATTTCCGTGAGCATCAGTAATCGTTACGATTGTGTTGTTAAAAGTAGAACGAATATGAGCTACGCCAGTTTCTATATTCTTTTTCACACGGCGTTTACGAGTGTTCGTCTTACGAGCCATTGTTTAATTACCTCCTTTACCTTATTTTTTCTTATTAGCAACAGTTCGACGAGGACCTTTACGAGTACGAGAGTTGTTCTTTGTATTTTGTCCTCGAACTGGAAGACCACGACGATGGCGAATACCACGATATGAACCAATTTCGATTAAACGTTTAATGTTAAGTGATACTTCACGACGAAGATCACCTTCTACTTTATGGCGATCGATGATATCACGGATTTTCCCTAATTCATCTTCTGTTAAATCACGAACGCGTGTATCTTCAGAAACTCCTGCTTCAGCAAGGATTTGTTGAGCAGTTTTACGGCCGATACCAAAAATGTAAGTTAATGAGATAACTACACGCTTTTCGCGCGGAATATCTACACCTGCAATACGTGCCATTTAGAGTTGCACCTCCCTTTATATTATCCTTGTTTTTGTTTGTGTTTTGGGTTTTCACAGATAACCATTACTTTACCTTTACGACGAATAACTTTACATTTTTCGCAAATAGGTTTGACTGATGGTCTGACTTTCATCTCTTTTGAACCTCCTTATGTTACGGAGTGCTAGTTTATTTATAACGATATGTGATACGACCACGAGTTAAATCATATGGAGATAACTCTACAGTCACTTTATCACCTGGTAAAATACGAATGAAATGCATGCGGATTTTTCCAGAAACATGTGCTAGTACAGTATGACCGTTTTCTAGTTCTACTTTAAACATTGCGTTAGGTAAGGTTTCAATAATTGTACCTTCTACCTCAATAACATCTTCTTTAGCCATTAAGTTGCTCTCCCTTCTCAAAATCAGTAACTTGCTCATTGACAAACTTTGAAACAGCGTACCTTAGTTTTCCGTTTGTCACACGACCAGTTTCACTAATACTGTTCTGAACTTCCGGAGAAACATAATCAAAAAACTCGAGATGATTAATGTTCTTTTTCTTAGGTCGATCAAATTTACGCTTATCGCCATCAGCAATAAGTACGAAACGTTCATCGAGGACCTTTAACACTACAGCAAATTGACCAGTATCTCTACCCTGTAAAATTTTAACTAACTGACCTATTCGCGGATTCGATTCAGGTTCGGTCACCTATTATCACCTTCACTTAGGCTTTTGTTAAAATTTCATATCCAGTTTCAGTGATTGCAACGGTATGCTCAAAATGCGCACACATTTTGCCATCTACTGTAACAACAGTCCAGTTATCTGAAAGTGTTTTTACGAATCGTGTACCTGCATTCACCATTGGTTCAATCGCAAGTACCATTCCAGGTTTCAAACGTGGACCTTTATTTGGCGGTCCATAATGTGGAATTTGAGGATCTTCGTGAAGTTCCTGTCCCACGCCATGACCTACATATTCCCTAACAACAGAAAGTCCATGTGATTCAACATATGTTTGAATTTCATGTGAGATATCCGATAAACGAATACCTGCCTTAGCAACCTGCAATCCCTTATATAAGGATTGTTCAGTTACATCTAGCAATTTCTGTGTGTCATCTGTCACAGTACCTACAGTGTAGGTCCATGCAGAATCTCCATGGTAACCTTTGTATTTTGCACCGATATCAATTGAAATGATATCACCTTCGCGAAGAACACGGTTGCCGGGTATGCCATGCACTAATTCCTCATTCACAGACGCACAAATACTTCCTGGAAATCCATTATATCCTTTAAACGAAGGAATAGCATCATAAGCACGGATGGTCTTTTCAGCTATACTGTCTAATTCCTTTGTTGTGATTCCTGGATGTATATGTTTTTTTAGTTCATCATGAGTAAGTGCCACTATTTTACCAGCTACACGCATAATTTCAAGTTCGCGCTCAGTTTTGCAAATGATCATCCACGTAAGCCCCCAAGGAGTTGATCTAAATCTTTAAATACATCATCTATATGTTGGTCTCCATTGATACTACGTAAATAACCTTTATTTTCGTAGAAATCAAGTAGAGGTTGAGTTTGTTTCATATTGACTTCCAAACGATTTTCAACAGTTTCAGCATTATCATCAGCTCGTTGATAAAGTTCGCCACCACATTTGTCACAAACTCCTTCTTTCGTAGGAGGATTAAACACCATGTGATACGTAGCGCCACAATCTTTACAAATGCGACGACCAGTAAGGCGGTCCATTAACTTGCTTTGATCAACTTCAATATAAACAACGTAGTTTATTTGACGATCTAAATCTGTTAATAGCTCTTCAAGTGCTTCAGCTTGCGGTACTGTGCGTGGAAAACCGTCTAATAGAAATCCCTTTTTACAATCATCTTTTCCAAGACGTTCTCTAACAATACCTATAGTTACTTCATCTGGCACTAATGCCCCTTGGTCTATGAAAGACTTAGCCTTTAATCCTAACTCTGTGCCTTCTTTAATAGCGGCACGGAACATATCCCCAGTAGAGATATGAGGGATATCATACTTGGCTACAATCCTTTCAGCCTGAGTACCTTTTCCAGCACCAGGTAACCCCATTAATACTAGATTCATTCTCTAGTCCCCCTTATTTCTGTTGAGGATAAGGGAAAGTAATATACTTGCCCCACCTCATTAATCCTATTTCAAAAATCCTTTATAATGTCTCTTAACAAGTTGACTTTCAAGCTGTTTCATTGTTTCAAGTGCTACACCAACAACAATCAATAGGCTAGTACCACCAATTTGGACTGATTGCGGTAAATTAGCAATATTTATAAAGAAAACAGGAAGTACAGATATAACTGCCAGGAATAAGGATCCTACTAGAGTCAATCTATATAGAATGCGAGTTAGGTATTCTTGAGTACTTTTTCCTGGTCTGATGCCCGGAATGTAACCACCTTGTTTCTTAAGGTTTTCAGCCATTTGTTCAGGGTTAACTTGAACAAATGTATAGAAATATGTGAACGCGATAATCAATACAACGTAGATTGCCATTCCGATTGGATGAGCGTAATTAAATACCGTTGTGATCCATGTCGTTACACTATTTGTACCAAAAAAACCAGCTATCGTTGGTGGTGTAATTAAGAATGATATTGCAAAGATAACCGGAATTACGCCTGCTGCGTTAACTTTTAATGGTAAATGTGTTGACTGTCCACCAACAGGGCTACGGTTAACCATTCTCTTCGCATACTGGATCGGTATTTTACGAAGAGCTTGTTGTATGAAGATAGTACCAACAATAACAGCTAACATTGCTAGTAAAAGTAATAATACAGTTACTATACGAAGGAATAGCTGTTCGCCAGCATCTTCAATTTGTTGTGCATAGATCTGATTAACAGCAGTAGGAATGGCTGCAACTATACCAGCAAAGATCAGTATCGAAATACCGTTTCCGACTCCGTTTGTAGTAATTAACTCTCCTAACCATAGGAGAAATGCAGTTCCAGCTGTTAAAACTAATGCTATGAACAAATATGTCCCAACTCCAGGGTTCTCAATCAGCCCTGGAAATAAATTATTAAAACCAATTGACATACCAATAGCCTGGATAAATCCAAGCACAATGGTTCCATAGCGGGTAAACTGAGCTAATTTACGACGTCCAACCTCACCTTGTTTCGACCACTCAGTAAATTTAGGAACAACATCCATTTGCAATAATTGAATTATGATGGATGCGGTGATATAAGGCATAATACCCATTGCAAATATCGAGAAATTCTGTAAAGCTCCACCGCCAAATGTGTTGATTAATCCAAACACACTTTGGTCGGTGATCTTTATAACTTCTGTATTAACATTTGGTACAGGTATGAAACTACCTAATCTAAAAATTACAAGCATTAACAAGGTGAAAACAATTTTACGTCTGATTTCACCCACTCGCATAAAATTGGCGATTGTCTCAAACATTAAACCACCTCAGTTTTACCGCCAGCTGCCTCAATTGCTTCTTTAGCGGAAGCTGAGAACTTCTGTGCTTTAACAGTAAGTTTCTTGTCTAGCTTACCATTGCCAAGTACCTTTACACCAGCATTCAGTTTGCTGATAACACCAGTTTCTAGCAGTAATTCAGGTGTAACCTCTGTTCCGTCCTCGAAGCGATTTAATGTATCAATATTTACAATTGTAAATACTTTACGATGAATGTTTGTAAAACCACGTTTAGGTAAACGTTGGAATAATGGCATTTGTCCACCCTCAAATCCAGGACGTACTCCTCCACCTGAACGTGAGTTTTGACCTTTATGACCACGACCTGATGTTTTACCATTACCAGAACCCATACCACGGCCTACACGATTACGCTCTTTACGAGAACCTTCTGATGGTTTCAACTCATGAAGTTTCATTCTTGCACCTCCTCTTTATATCAATTTTACAATTATACTTCTTTAACTGTTATAAGATGAGCAACCTTGTTGATCATACCACGGATTGCTGCATTATCCTCTTGAACAACAGTTTGATGTATTTTACGTAAACCTAATGTTTGCACAGTAGCTCTTTGGTCTTGCGGGCGACCAATAACACTGCGTTTGAGGGTGATTTCAAGTTTGTTAGCCATTATTTTCCCTCCTTATCCTAACAGTTCTTCTACCGTTTTTCCACGTAACTTCGCTACATCGTTAGCACGCTTAAGATCTTTTAATCCCTCAATAGTAGCACGTACCATATTGATTGGAGTATTTGATCCTAGTGATTTAGAAAGGATATCGTTTATGCCACCTAATTCAAGTACTGCACGAACAGGTCCACCTGCGATAACTCCTGTACCTTCTGAAGCAGGCTTTAATAATACGCTACCTGCACCAAAGTTTCCTGTTACTTGATGTGGAATAGTTGTTCCAACGATTGGTATATTAATTAAGTTTTTCTTAGCATCTTCAATTGCTTTACGAATCGCGTCTGGAACTTCTTGTGCTTTACCAGTTCCGAAACCTACATGACCATTTTTATCACCTACAACTACTAATGCAGCGAAGCGAAAACGACGACCACCTTTAACAACTTTAGCTACACGGTTAACAGTAACTACGCGTTCTTCAAGCTCCAACTTATTTGGATCAATACGCATCAATTTCCCTCCCTTAACAATTAGAATTCAAGTCCATTTTCACGAGCAGAGTCAGCTAATGCTTTGATTCTTCCGTGATATAAATATCCTCCACGATCAAATACGACCGATTTAACACCTTTTTCAACAGCACGTTTAGCAACTAGTTCGCCAACTTTTTGAGCTGCATCGATATTTCCTGTAGATTCAAGATTTAATTCTTTTTCTACTGTAGATGCACTTGCAATCGTAACTTGATTTACATCATCGATTAATTGAGCATAAATATGCTGGTTAGAACGGTACACGTTTAAACGAGGACGCTCAGGAGTACCAGTTAATTTAGAACGAACACGACCATGTCTCTTTTTGCGTACAGCATTTTTATCAGCTTTAATAATCATGTGATTCACTCCTTTCTTCTTACTTTAAGAAGCGTTATTTCTTCGCAGTTTTACCTTCTTTACGGCGTACAAACTCGCCTTCATAACGAATACCTTTACCTTTATAAGGCTCAGGCGGACGTACATCACGAATGTTTGCAGCAATTGCACCAACGCGTTCTTTATCTATACCTTTTACAATAACCTTTGTATTAGATGGTACTTCGATTTCGATACCTTCTTCAGGTTCAATTTCAACAGGATGAGAGTAACCAACATTAAGTACAAGCTTAGATCCTGATTTAGTTGCGCGGTAACCGACACCAATTAATTCAAGTCCTCTTGTATAACCGTTTGTTACACCTTCAACCATATTTCCGATAATACTACGAGTAGTACCGTGTAATGAGCGGTGCTCTTTATTATCAGAAGGACGTTCAACTACTAGAGTATTGTCCTCAACTTTAATATTCATATCTGGGTGAAAAGCACGAGTTAATTCACCTTTTGGTCCTTTAACTGTTAATACATTTTCATCTAGAGTAATAGTTACACCTTGTGGTAATTCAAGTGGTAATCTACCAATACGAGACATCTATTACACCTCCATTCATTAAAAAGAATCTTACCAAACGTATGCTAGGATTTCTCCACCAATTTGTTTTGCACGAGCATCTTTATCAGTCACAACACCGTTAGATGTTGAAACAATCGCGATACCTAAACCGTTAAGTACTCTTGGTACTTCGTTAGCTTTTGCATAAACGCGTAATCCAGGCTTACTAATACGTTTCAAACCAGTAATAACGCGCTCGTTATTTGCCCCGTATTTTAGGAAGATACGGATAATACCTTGCTTGTTATCTTCGATATATTCAACGTCACGAACGAAACCTTCGCGCTTAAGGATTTCAGCGATATCCTTTTTAAGTTTTGATGCAGGTACTTCTAACTTCTCGTGACGAACCATATTCGCATTACGGATGCGAGTAAGCATATCTGCAATTGGATCAGTCATAACCATATTATTTACCTCCTTCCCATCTTAAGGGTTTACCAACTTGCTTTTTTAACACCAGGGATTTGACCTGCGTACGCTAATTCACGGAAACAAATACGGCAAAGTTTGAATTTGCGAATTACCGAATGCGGACGTCCACAACGCTCACAACGAGTATAATTCTGAACAGCAAACTTATGCTCGCGCTTTTGCTTGGCGATCATTGATTTTTTGGCCACAAATTTCCCTCCTCTTTTATTACTTTTGGAACGGCATGCCCATTTGAGTTAATAACTCACGAGCTTCTTCATCAGTGTTAGCAGTAGTAACAATAACGATGTCCATACCACGCACTTTTGTAACTTTATCGTAATCAATTTCAGGGAAAATTAACTGTTCTTTAATACCTAAAGTATAGTTACCACGGCCATCGAATGATTTCTTAGATACACCTCTGAAGTCACGTACACGAGGAAGTGAAACAGAAACTAATTTATCTAGGAATTCATACATGCGCTCTCCACGTAGGGTAACTTTCGCACCGATTGGCATACCTTCACGAAGTCTGAAACCAGCAATTGATTTCTTCGCTCTAGTAACAACAGGTTTTTGACCTGAAATAGTTGCTAATTCTTCTACAGCATTATCTAATGCTTTAGAGTTTTGTACAGCATCACCTACACCCATATTTACAACGACCTTTTCGATCTTAGGTGCTTGCATTACTGAACTATAATTAAATTTGCTCATAAGAGCAGGAACAACTGTTGAATTATATTTTTCTCTTAGGCGATTCATGGAATGGACCTCCTTTCTTTATAGAACTATTTATCTAGAACTTCACCTGATTTTTTTGCAATACGTACTTTTTTTCCATCTATAACTTTGTAACCTACACGTGTAGGAGCGCCAGTCTTTGGATCGATTGGCATTACATTTGATACATGAATAGGTGCCTCATGGCTCATGATTCCACCCTGAGGATTCGCTTGGGATGGTTTTGAATGCTTTTTAATAACATTTACACCTTCCACTAGGACGCGGTCCTTTTTTGGGAACGCTTCAAGGATAACACCTTGTTTGCCCTTATCTTTACCAGAGATCACTTGTACTTTATCACCTTTTTTTACATGCATCTTATCGACACCTCCTTCAAGGCAAAAAATAAGATCTTATATTACTTCTGGAGCTAATGATACGATTTTCATAAAGTTTCTTTCACGTAGTTCACGTGCAACTGGTCCAAATATACGAGTACCACGTGGACTCTTGTCTTCACGGATAATTACACAAGCATTTTCATCAAAACGAATATATGAACCATCAGCACGGCGTGCACCACTCTTAGTGCGGACGATAACAGCTTTAACTACATCACCCTTTTTAACAACGCCCCCTGGTGTTGCTTGCTTAACCGTACAAACAATTACATCACCGATATTAGCTGTTCGTTTACCTGAGCCGCCAAGTACTTTAATAGTTAAAACTTCGCGTGCGCCAGAGTTGTCAGCAACTTTTAAGCGAGATTCCTGTTGGATCATCGTTTAGTACCTCCTTTCGGAATACAATTAAATCCGAACTTTATATTAAATGATAACTGCTTCTTCTACTACTTCAACTAGACGGAAACGTTTAGTAGCTGAAAGTGGACGTGTTTCCATAATTTTAACAACGTCACCGATTTTAGCTTGGTTGTTTTCATCATGAACTTTATATTTCTTTGAATATTTTACGCGTTTACCGTATAGTGAATGTTTTTTGTAAGTTTCAACTAATACAGTAATCGTCTTATCCATCTTATCGGAAACAACACGACCTACATATACCTTACGTTGGTTGCGTTCACTCATTTACGCTACCTCCTCTCGATTATCGATTGTTAACACCAAGTTCTCTTTCGCGAATAATCGTCTTCATACGTGCGATTGACTTGCGTACCTCACGAATTCGAGCAGTGTTTTCTAATTGACCAGTCGCAAGCTGGAAACGAAGGTTAAATAATTCTTCTTTTAAAGTTTTAACTTTTTGTTCTACTTCGGCAGTGGTTAAATCACGGATTTCATTAGCCTTCATTGTTTTCACCACCAATTTCTTCGCGTTTTACAAACTTACACTTAACAGGTAACTTATGAGCAGCTAAGCGTAATGCTTCGCGAGCTACTTCTTCAGAAACACCTGAGATTTCGAACATTACTTTTCCTGGTTTTACTACTGCTACCCATCCTTCAGGAGCACCTTTACCAGAACCCATCCGTACTTCTAATGGTTTAGCAGTAAATGGCTTAGATGGGAAGATTTTGATCCAAACTTTACCGCCACGTTTCATATAACGAGTCATAGCACGACGTGCAGCCTCGATTTGACGGTTTGAGATCCATGAAGCTTCTAAAGATTGTAAACCGAATTCACCAAAGTGTACTTCAGTACCACCTTTTGCACGGCCACGCATATTTCCACGATGTTCTCTGCGGTATTTAACGCGTTTTGGTAATAACATTATTGGTTTCCTCCTTCCTCATCTTTCGCTCTTTTCTTAGTAGGAAGAACTTCACCACGATAGATCCATACTTTAACACCAAGCTTACCATATGTTGTGTCAGCTTCTGCAGTACCGTAATCGATGTCTGCACGTAATGTATGAAGAGGTACAGTTCCTTCACTATAATGTTCAGAACGAGCGATATCAGCTCCGCCTAGACGACCAGAAACCATTGTTCTGATACCCTGTGCACCAGCACGCATAGCACGTTGGATTGCTTGTTTTTGTGCACGACGGAATGAAACACGATTTTCTAATTGACGAGCAATATTTTCAGCAACAAGAACTGCATCGATATCAGCTTTCTTAACTTCGATAATGTTAATATGAACACGCTTTTGAGTTAGTTCATTTAACGCTTTGCGAAGAGCTTCAACCTCTGTACCACCTTTACCAATTACCATTCCTGGCTTAGCAGTGTGAACAGCAATGTTAACGCGGTTAGCTGCACGTTCGATTTCTACTTTAGATACCGCAGCATCAGATAATCGCTTATTTATATATTCACGAATTTTAATATCTTCATGTAATAAATCTGCATAATCTTTACCAGCGAACCATCTTGATTCCCAATCACGGATTATACCAACACGAAGACCGTTAGGATTTACTTTTTGACCCACTACTTATCCCTCCTTACTTTTCAGATACCACTACAGTGATGTGGCTAGTACGCTTATTGATAGAGCTTGCACGACCCATTGCGCGCGGACGGAATCTCTTAAGAGTTGGACCCTCATCAACAAACGCTTGTGAAATTACTAGATTGTTTACATCCATTTCATAGTTGTGTTCAGCGTTAGCAACAGCTGATTTCAATACTTTTTCAATAATTGGAGAAGCTGCTTTTGGTGTATGGCGAAGAATAGCGATCGCTTCACCTACTTGCTTTCCTCGGATTAAATCCATCACAATACGTGCTTTACGAGGAGCAATACGAACAGTTCTCGCAACTGATTTAGCTTGCTTTGTTTCCATTCAAGTACCTCCTCTCAATTAACGTCTTGTTTTCTTATCGTCATCTGCATGACCTTTATAAGTACGAGTAGGAGCAAATTCGCCTAACTTGTGACCTACCATATCTTCTGTAACGAATACAGGAACATGCTTACGGCCATCATAGACAGCGATAGTGTGCCCAATAAACTCAGGGAAAATTGTTGAACGACGAGACCAAGTTTTGACTACTTGTTTTTTGTTGCCTTCGTTAAGAACTTCAACCTTTTTCATCAAATGATCATCAACAAATGGTCCTTTTTTCAAGCTACGACCCATGTATTACCCTCCCTTCGTGACTGCGCTACGGCTCGATTGAACCGCAGTACAATCCCGTTATTTTTTGCGACGACGTACAATAAACTTGTCAGAAGCTTTGTTCTTCTTACGAGTTTTATATCCAAGTGTTGGTTTACCCCATGGAGTCATTGGAGACTTACGTCCGATTGGAGCTTTACCTTCACCACCACCGTGTGGATGGTCATTCGGGTTCATTACAGATCCACGAACAGTTGGGCGCTTGCCTAACCAACGAGAACGACCTGCTTTACCGATTTTTACTAATTCGTGTTCTAGGTTACCAACTTGACCAACAGTTGCACGGCAAGTTCCTAGGATTTGACGAACTTCACCAGAAGTTAAACGTACTAATACGTATTTACCTTCTTTACCTAATACTTGAGCTTCAGAACCAGCAGAGCGAACTAATTGTCCACCGCGTCCAGGCTTAAGTTCAATATTATGAATTACTGTACCAACAGGGATATTTACTAAAGGTAATGCATTACCTACCTTAATATCAGCGTCAGCTCCTGAGAAAATTTCAGTTCCAACTTTTAAACCCTTTGGTGCAAGAATATAACGTTTTTCACCATCTACATAGTTAATTAACGCGATGTTCGCAGAACGGTTCGGATCATATTCAATCGTAGCAACGCGTCCTGGTATTCCATCTTTGTCACGCTTAAAATCGATTACACGATATTGGCGTTTATGTCCGCCACCTTGATGACGTGTTGTAATTTTACCCTGGTTATTACGTCCACCTTTTCTGTGCAAAGGTGCTAATAGTGATTTTTCTGGTTTATCAGTAGTGATTTCAGCAAAATCTAATACTGACATACCACGTCGACCATTTGACGTAGGGTTATACTTTTTAATCGCCATTAGGGATTCCCTCCTTCACAATAAATTAAACTTCAAAGAATTCTAGTTCTTTACTATCAGCAGTTAATTTAACGATTGCCTTTTTACGCTTTGGAGTAGTACCAGAATAACGGCCTACACGCTTAAATCTACCTTGATAGTTTTGAATGTTTACTTTTTCAACTTTAACACCGAAGATTTCTTCGATTGCGGTTTTAACCTCAGTTTTATTCGCCTTCGTTGAAACTTCAAAAGTGTACTTTTTATCAGCCATTAATTCTGTTGAACGTTCAGTAATTACAGGGCGCTTAATAATATCACGAGGATCTTTCATTATGCAAGCACCTCCCCTACTTTTTCAGCTGCTTCTTTAGTAATGACTAACTTATTATGATTAAGGACATCTAATACGTTAACACCGTTCGCGTTCACTACTGTTACGCCAGGGATGTTACGTGCAGATAATTCCACAGCAGAATCAGTTTCAGATGTTACTACAAGGACTTTCTTATCTAGTGAAAGTGCACTTAACACCTTTACCATTTCTTTAGTCTTTGGAGCATCTAAAACTAAATTTTCTAGTACTAAAATATCATTATCTAATACTTTAGATGATAAAGCAGATTTAATAGCTAAGCGACGTACTTTTTTAGGAAGTTTGAAAGAATAACTTCTTGGCGTTGGACCAAATACGATACCTCCACCTCTCCATTGTGGAGAACGAATTGAACCTTGACGAGCACGTCCAGTTCCTTTTTGGCGCCATGGCTTTCTTCCACCACCGCGTACTTCAGAACGATTTTTTACAGCGTGTGTTCCTTGACGTCTTGAGGCTTGTTGCATAACAACAGCATCATACAAAACACTTTCATTAGGCTCTACACCGAAAACCGCATCAGCAAGTTCGATCTCACCAACTTGTGAGCCTGTTTGATTATAAAGTGCTACTTTAGGCATCTAATTTCCTCCTTTCCGAACGATTATTTGTTACCTTTAACCGCACTAAGAATTTTTACATAGCTCTTTTTAGCGCCAGGTACATTACCTTTTACTAAAAGAATATTACGTTCTGCATCAACTTTTACGATTTCTAGATTTTGAACAGTAATTTGCTCGCCACCCATACGTCCTGGTAACATTTTACCCTTGAATACGCGGTTTGGAGCTACTGGACCCATTGATCCAGGACGACGATGATAACGAGAACCGTGACTCATTGGTCCACGTGATTGATTGTGACGTTTGATTGAACCTTGGAAACCTTTACCTTTAGATGTTCCAGTTACGTCAACAACTTCGCCTTCCGTAAAAATATCAACTTTGACTTCTTGACCAATTTCATATTCCCCAGCGTTCACATTGCGGATTTCACGTACGAAGCGCTTAGGAGTAGTGTTTGCTTTTGTTGCATGACCTTGTTCAGGTTTGTTCGCACGAACAGCCTTTTTGTCAGCAAAACCTATTTGAATTGACTCATATCCATCAGTTTCAACTGATTTCTTTTGCAATAAAACGTTTGGCTCAGCTTGAATCACAGTTACCGGGATTAATTCGCCGTTTTCTGAGAAAACTTGAGTCATACCAATTTTTCTTCCTAAGATTCCTTTGGTCATTAGTCACACCTCCTGAATTTATATCTTATTTTATTTAAAATTAAAGTTTAATTTCAATATCTACACCAGATGGTAAATCTAATCTCATTAATGAATCAACAGTTTGTGGTGTTGGATTCACAATATCGATTAAACGCTTGTGTGTGCGCATCTCGAATTGTTCACGAGAGTCCTTATATTTGTGGACAGCACGTAAGATTGTATAAATTGATTTTTCTGTCGGTAACGGGATTGGACCACTTACAGTAGCACCCGAACGCTTTGCAGTATCAACAATCTTTTCGGCAGATTGATCAAGAATCCTGTGATCATACGCCTTTAATCGAATACGAATTTTTTCTTTTGCCATTATTTTCCCTCCTTTTCGCCCATTTTTAAATAGACATACTCCGCGAAAATTTCCCACACATCCGCCATGGCAATGGGGCCGGGTGTGTCGGCAACCTTCCGCATCATAGCTGTAAAGACCAACATTCACTATTATATAAAATAATATTCATGAATGCAAGTTAAAATATAAATAATATTTTCTTTAAAGCACTTTTATTATTATACATACACATAAGCATACTTGCAACAGTTCAATAAATTGTTTAAATATTAAATTGATTTAGCAGCGAATGTATTGAATGTTTCTTTTGGACGGAAATTGGCGGGGTTGGCTTATATATTTAGTTATAAGTGAGTGCGTCCTTAACTAAGAATGAATAACCAGTTGATAGTCGTCCCTTTACACATATTTTGAGCTTTTGCGGTAATGTTTAAGAATGCACTTGTTCCTTTATTCGCTTTAATTTTTTTACAGTAGGAACTTTTATAGTTCAATTGCTCTCATAAATATTATAATAACCTACCTACGGGGACATTTAATCCGTATTCGTTCCCATAAACCTAATTTTAGCCTTGCGACGGGCACGATTAGTCCGTATTCCTTCCCATAAATTCAATTTTAGCCTTACGATGGGCTCGATTAGTCCGTATTCGTTCCCATAAACCTAATTTTAGTCTTACTTCGGGCTCGATTAGTCCGTATTCGTTCCCATATATTCAATTTTAGCCTTACGACGGGCTCGATTAGTCCGTATTCCTTCCCATATATTCAATTTTAGCCTTACGACGGGCACGATTAATCCGTATTCGTTCCCATATACCTAATTTTAGTCTTACTTCGGGCACAATTAGTCCGTATTCGTTCCCATATACCTAATTTTAGTCTTACTTCGGGCTCGATTAGTCCTTATTCGTTCCCATAAGCCCAATCTTAGCCTTACTTCCTGCTCGATTAGTCCGTATTCGTTCCCATATACCTAATTTTAGTCTTACTTCGGGCTCGATTAGTCCGTATTCGTTCCCATAAATTCAATTTTAGCCTTACCTCGGGCTCGATTAGTCCGTATTCGTTCCCATAAGCCCAATCTTAGCCTTACCTCGGGCTCGATTAGTCCGTATTCGTTCCCATAAATTCAATTTTAGCCTTACGACGGGCACGATTAGTCCGTATTCGTTCCCATATACCTAATTTTAGTCTTACTTCGGGCACGATTAGTCCGTATTCGTTCCCATAAATTCAATTTTAAGCCTTACGATGGGCACGATTAGACCGCATTCGTTCCCATAAAACCAATTTTAGTCTCACGACGGGCACGTTTAATCTGTATTCGTTCCCATATACCCAATTTTAGACTTACACCGGGCACGATTAGTCCGTATTCGTTCCCATAATCGCATAAGAACAACACCTAACAGGAATGATTAGACTCAAACCGGATTATAGAGGCAAAAAAAGTAAAGATACTTCCACTAATTGTTCCTACATACAGAAACCGGGACTTCCCCCGGTAACGAATAGGTTAGGATATTACCGCAACCATAAACGCATATAAAATGCATCAATGTTACCTCGTTATCTATTAAATCCAGTTACATCAACTATCTAAAGCCATCCATATTCTGATAATGTAAAAATAAATATACTATTAATCACAATAGACTTATTCCGATCTTGGCGGTTCACCTATATTCCCTACTTTTGCGGTGACATATATATAGAAGAAACATGAAATGATCTGGAGATTTTATATTAGACTGGGGCTCTATATTAAGAATTCAATCGGGGCGATACTCTCAATGTACATTTAAGCATCGGTTACGACCAGTAACAGTAGTCACGTTGTATTTTTGATACCAGCATTTCCTTTGTTCCGACGCTAAGTCGAATGAACACCGGATTACTGGGGCGGCGCGTTGATGTAGTATAAAAAATACTCCCCTGTGTTATCTACATCTTTGCTATATTAGAAATCCAAGCTAAAAAAACAGGCAGCATAATATGCTACCTGTTTTATATTAAAATAGATTATTCAGTAATAGTCGCAACTACTCCAGCGCCTACTGTACGGCCACCTTCACGAATTGAGAACTTAGTTCCTTCTTCGATTGCAACTGTAGTGATAAGTTCAACTGTCATTTCAATGTTATCGCCAGGCATAACCATTTCAGTACCTTCTGGTAACTTGATGATTCCAGTTACATCAGTTGTACGGAAATAGAATTGCGGACGGTAGTTTGTGAAGAATGGAGTATGACGTCCACCTTCTTCTTTTGAAAGAACATAAACTTCAGCTTTAAAAGTTTTGTGAGGTGTAATTGAACCTGGCTTAGCAAGTACTTGTCCACGTTGAATTTCTTCACGTGCTACACCACGTAGTAACGCACCGATGTTGTCTCCAGCTTCAGCATAGTCAAGAAGCTTACGGAACATTTCTACACCAGTTACAGTTGTGCTCTTAGCTTCTTCAGCAAGACCAACGATTTCTACTACGTCACCAACTTTTACTACACCACGCTCAACGCGTCCTGTAGCAACTGTTCCACGACCTGTGATTGAGAATACATCCTCAACTGGCATCATAAATGGCTTTTCAGTGTCACGTTGTGGATTTGGAATATACTCATCAACAGCAGCCATTAATTCAATGATCTTTTCTTCCCATGCAGCATCTCCTTCAAGAGCTTTAAGAGCAGAACCCTTGATTACTGGTACATCATCACCAGGGAAATCATATTCAGAAAGTAAGTCACGAACTTCCATTTCTACTAATTCAAGTAATTCTTCGTCGTCTACCATATCACACTTGTTCATGAATACTACAAGGTGAGGTACACCAACTTGGCGTGATAATAAGATATGCTCACGAGTTTGTGGCATTGGACCATCAGTAGCAGATACTACTAAGATACCGCCGTCCATTTGAGCAGCACCAGTGATCATGTTCTTAACATAGTCAGCATGTCCTGGGCAGTCAACGTGTGCATAGTGACGGTTGTCAGTTTCATACTCAACGTGTGCAGTTGAGATAGTGATACCGCGCTCGCGCTCTTCAGGAGCACCATCGATTTGATCATAAGCCATTGCAGTACCTTTACCAGATCTTTTTGCAAGAACTGAAGTGATTGCAGCAGTTAAAGTTGTTTTACCATGGTCAACGTGTCCAATTGTACCAATATTAGCATGTGGTTTTGAACGGTCAAATTTTTCTTTACCCATCAGAGATTTCCTCCTTATAATTATCTAAATTATTTACTTTTATATATGTAAGGGGCGGGAATCCAAAAGAATTCCCACTTCCCAACTTACAATAAAAATGTTTTAAATGCAAGAGTAGGTGAATTACTCTCCTACGTTCTTTTTAATTATTTCTTCAGCAATTGATTTTGGTACTTCTTCATAGTGATCAAAGTGCATAGAATAAGTACCACGGCCTTGTGTATTTGAACGAAGTGCTGTTGCATATCCGAACATTTCAGAAAGTGGAACCATTGCGCGAACAACTTGTGCATTACCGCGAGCTTCCATACCTTCAACACGACCACGACGAGATGTAACGTCACCCATAATATCGCCCATGTATTCTTCTGGAACTACAACTTCAACTTTCATCATTGGCTCTAGAAGGGCTGGTTGACATTTTGTTTTTGAATTTTTAAGTGCCATAGATGCTGCGATTTTAAATGCCATTTCGTTTGAATCGACATCATGGTATGAACCATCAAAAAGTGTTGCTTTAACATCGATTAAAGGATAACCAGCAAGAACACCATTTTGCATAGCATCTTCAAGACCAGATTGGATAGCCGGAATGTATTCACGTGGAACTACACCACCGACAATACCATTCACAAATTCAAAACCTTTTCCTTCTTCATTAGGTTCGAAACGAATCCAAACATGTCCATATTGTCCACGTCCACCTGACTGACGTACAAACTTACCTTCAACTTCAGCACTTTGACGTAGTGTTTCACGGTACGATACCTGTGGAGCACCAACGTTAGCTTCAACTTTGAATTCGCGTCTCATACGGTCAACGATAATATCTAAGTGAAGCTCACCCATACCAGAGATGATAGTTTGTCCTGTTTCAGGATTAGTTTCAGTACGGAAAGTTGGATCTTCTTCAGCTAACTTTTGTAAAGCGATACCCATCTTATCTTGGTCTGCTTTAGATTTTGGTTCAACTGAAAGTGAGATAACTGGCTCTGGGAACTCCATAGATTCTAAGATTACTGCATTCTTTTCATCACATAGTGTATCACCAGTAGTTGTATCTTTTAAACCTACTGCAGCCGCGATATCCCCTGCATATACTTGCGGGATTTCTTCACGGTGGTTAGCGTGCATTTGAAGGATACGTCCTACACGCTCACGCTTACCTTTTGTAGAGTTTAATACATATGATCCAGAATTTAAGATACCTGAATATACACGGAAGAATGTTAACTTACCAACATATGGGTCAGTCATAACTTTAAATGCTAACGCTGCGAAAGGACCTTCATCGCTAGATTCACGAGTTACTTCTTCTTCTGAATCAGGTAATACACCTTTAATTGCAGGAACATCTGTTGGAGCTGGTAAGTAATCTAATACTGCATCCAACATCTTTTGTACACCTTTGTTTTTAAATGCAGAACCACAGATAACTGGATAGAATTCTACATTTACAGTTCCTTTACGAATAGCAGCTTTAAGCTCTTCATTAGTAAGTTCTTCACCTTCTAAGTACTTAAGCATAAGCTCTTCGTCAAGTTCAGAAACTGCTTCAACTAATTTAGCACGGTATTCTTCAGCTAATTCCTTCATATCTTCAGGAATTTCTGTTTCTACCATATCTGTTCCTAAATCATTTGTATACATAGTTGCCTTCATTTCAATTAGGTCCACGATACCGTTGAATTCATCTTCAGCACCGATAGGTAATTGAATTGGGTGTGCGTTTGCACCAAGGCGATCGTGGATAGTCTTTACTGAATATAAGAAATCAGCACCGATTTTATCCATTTTGTTTACGAATACCACGCGTGGTACACCGTAAGTAGTTGCTTGACGCCAAACAGTTTCTGTTTGAGGCTCTACACCAGATTGTGCATCTAGTACAGCTACTGCACCATCTAATACACGAAGTGAACGTTCAACTTCAACAGTGAAGTCTACGTGTCCTGGAGTATCGATGATGTTAACACGGTGACCCTTCCATTGTGCAGTTGTTGCAGCGGAAGTGATCGTGATACCACGTTCTTGTTCTTGTTCCATCCAGTCCATTTGTGAAGCACCTTCATGTGTTTCACCAATTTTGTGAATACGACCAGTGTAATAAAGAACCCGTTCTGTTGTTGTTGTTTTACCAGCATCAATATGTGCCATGATACCAATATTTCGAGTTTTATCTAAGGAGAACTCTCTTGCCATTTTATTTCTCCTTCCTTTTTAGGGAATGAATTATTGTTTATTTTACCAACGATAGTGTGCAAACGCTTTGTTAGCTTCTGCCATTTTGTGTGTATCTTCACGTTTCTTAACAGATGCACCAGTGTTATTAGCTGCATCTAAGATTTCATTAGCTAGACGTTCTTCCATTGTTTTCTCTCCGCGAGAACGAGAATATTGTACTAACCAACGTAGTCCTAAAGTTGTACGACGCTCCGGACGAACTTCAACCGGTACTTGGTAGTTTGCACCACCAACACGACGAGCACGTACTTCAAGTACTGGCATAATGTTCTTAATAGCTTGTTCGAAAACTTCCATTGGATCATTGCCAGTGCGATCTTTGATGATACCAAATGCATTATATAGGATAGTTTGAGCTTTACCTCTCTTACCATCGATCATGATTTGGTTGATTAAACGTGTAATTAACTTTGAATTGTAAATTGGATCAGGTAATACATCTCTACGGGCAACAGGGCCTTTACGTGGCATATGATACCCTCCTTTCATGGTAATTATTTATTATTTCAACTTATTTTTTAGCTGCTTTTGGTCTCTTAGTTCCGTATTTAGAACGACCTTGCATGCGGTTGTTAACACCAGCAGTGTCAAGCGCACCACGAACGATGTGATAACGTACCCCTGGAAGGTCCTTTACACGTCCGCCGCGGATTAATACAACACTGTGTTCTTGTAGGTTATGTCCAATACCAGGAATATAAGCTGTTACCTCAATTCCATTTGTTAAACGTACACGAGCGTACTTACGTAACGCTGAGTTTGGTTTTTTAGGAGTCATAGTTCCTACACGTGTACAAACACCACGCTTTTGCGGTGAAGAAAGATCAGTTTGTGATTTCTTCATGCTGTTATATCCTTTGTTTAACGCAGGAGACTTTGATTTTTCAATTTTGCTTCTACGTCCCTTACGTACTAGTTGGTTCATTGTAGGCATTGATAGCTCCTCCTTTCTTTGATTAATTTAAGACCACATATCCAGGTGGTTCATTTTTTAGGCAAAAACAAAGTTTTTGCAAAAGCAAACATTCGCTCTAACAAAAACGTTTTAACCTTTTATAGCAACTGTTGCAGCACCGACTTCTATTCCACATGCTTTTCCAAGCTTTTTCATCGAATCAACTTTTGTGACGGGAATACTTCTCTCATTTGCTGCTAGTACTACTTTATTTGTCACACGCTGATCAGCATCGTCAGCAATGATGACTTCAATCGCTTCACTTTCTTTTAAGGCTTTTAGAGTTTGTTTCATACCGATAACAATCTCTTTTGCCATTGATACTTTTTCATAAGACATTTAATCATATCCTCCAAAGCACCGTTTTTGAAACACCTTTGTCATAATATCATTCTAAACAATTAATGTCAACAATATTTTAGAAAAACTACGAATTCCATCTGATCACAGTGAAATTCGTAGTTTTTCGTTTTAACTTTTTAACAAATATTAATCATTTGTAATTAAATCTTTTTCTGCAGTAACTACAGACTCATCTTCATTTTCTTTTAACAAATTAATCTTGCGGTATCGATTCATACCTGTACCAGCTGGAACAAGTTTCCCGATAATAACATTTTCTTTTAATCCTAGAAGCTCATCGCGTTTACCTTTGATCGCAGAATCTGTTAATACTCTTGTTGTTTCTTGGAAAGAAGCAGCAGACAAGAATGATTCAGTTTCTAGTGACGCCTTGGTAATTCCTAGTAATACTGGACGAGCAACTGCAGGTCTTCCACCTTCAAGAAGGACTTTTTTATTCGCTTCTTTAAATTGGTGGATATCAAGTAATGAACCAGGTAATACTTCAGTATCACCAGCATCCATAACACGTACTTTGCGTAACATTTGACGAACCATTACTTCAACGTGTTTATCTCCGATTTCTACCCCTTGCATACGGTATACCTTTTGAACTTCACGCAACAGATATTCTTGGACGCCTTCTATACCACGTACACGCAGTAACTCTTTAGGGTCGATCGAACCTTCTGTTAATTCTTGACCTGCAGACACTTTTTCGCCTTCGGTTACTTTTAAACGTGCTCCATATGGAGCAGTATAGGTGCGACTCTCAACATCACCTTGGATGACTATCTCTTGTTTATCTTTCACTTCATTTATTGCAGAAACAGTACCGTCTACCTCAGAAATAACTGCCTGCCCTTTAGGGTTTCGAGCCTCAAATAATTCCTGAATACGCGGAAGACCTTGAGTGATATCATCTCCGGCAACCCCACCAGTATGGAATGTACGCATTGTTAACTGCGTTCCTGGCTCACCGATTGACTGAGCAGCGATAATTCCAACTGCTTCACCTACTTCTACATCCTGACCAGTTGCTAAGTTGCGGCCATAGCACGCTTTACATACACCATGACGTGTATCGCAAGTAAAAGCAGAGCGGATTTGTATCTGTTCCACACCAGCCTCGACAATCTCTGTTGCAATATCTTCAGTTAACAATTCATTTCGATTGATAAGAATTTGTCCTGTTTCAGGGTGCTTAACTGTTTCGAACGAAGTACGTCCAACAAGACGTTCATATAATGGTTCGATAGTTTCTGTACCATCCTTAATTGCACGGACAATTAAACCACGGTCTGTATTACAATCGTTTTCGCGAACGATAACATCTTGGGCAACATCAACAAGACGTCTTGTTAAGTATCCTGAGTCAGCAGTTTTTAACGCTGTATCAGCAAGTCCTTTACGTGCACCGTGCGTCGAGATAAAGTACTCTAACACCGTTAATCCTTCACGGAAACTTGATTTAATTGGTAACTCAATAATACGGCCAGCCGGGTTCGCCATTAATCCGCGCATACCAGCTAACTGAGTAAAGTTTGATGCGTTACCACGGGCACCTGAGTCACTCATCATGAAGATTGGATTTGTTCTATCCAATGTATCCATTAATTTCTTTTGAATTTCATCTTTTGCTGAACTCCAAATAGAGATTACTCTGTCATAGCGCTCTTCATCCGTGATTAAACCGCGTCTAAACTGTTTAAGAACATTTGTTACTTTATCTTCAGCTTCATCGAGTATTCCCTTTTTCTCAGGTAATACAACAATATCTGCCACACCAACTGTAATACCAGCTTTAGTTGAATATTTAAAACCTAGATCCTTCATGCGGTCAAGCATTTTGGATGTTTCAGTTATATGGAACTTTTTGAAAACCTCGGCAATGATATTTCCAAGAATCTTCTTCTTAAACGGTGCAATTTCCTCGCGTTTTGCAATTTCTTCTTTAACATTAATGCCTTTTGGAACAAAGTACTTCTCAGGTGTATTTACCTCAAGGTTAAACTTTGTTGGCTCATTTATATACGGGAATGACTCTGGTAAGATTTCATTAAATACAAGCTTACCAACCGTTGTTAATAACAGCATTTCGTTTTGCTCTTTTGTAAATGTTGCTTTGTTTAAAGATTTAGCAGCAACAGCTATGCGCGTGTGTAGATGTACATAACCATTTTGGTAAGCAACTAGTGCTTCATTTGTATCATTAAAGATCATGCCTTCACCAATTGCACCAATTCTTTCAATAGTAAGGTAATAGTTACCTAAAACCATATCCTGTGATGGTGTTACAACCGGCTTTCCATCCTTAGGGTTCAAGATATTCTGAGCGGCCAACATTAATAGTCGTGCTTCCGCTTGTGCTTCTGCAGATAATGGTACGTGAACAGCCATTTGGTCTCCGTCAAAGTCAGCGTTGTATGCTGTACATACAAGCGGATGCAAGCGAATCGCGCGACCTTCAACTAATGTTGGTTCAAACGCTTGAATACCTAATCGGTGAAGAGTCGGGGCACGGTTTAGTAAGACAGGATGCTCTTTAATAACCTCTTCTAATACATCCCAAACTTCTGGTTGTACACGTTCAATTTTACGCTTTGCGCTTTTAATGTTATGTGCTAAACCTTTGCCTACTAATTCTTTCATTACAAATGGCTTAAATAATTCAAGTGCCATTTCTTTAGGTAATCCACATTGGTACATTTTCAAGTTAGGACCTACTACAATTACGGAACGCCCAGAGTAATCCACACGCTTTCCAAGTAAGTTTTGACGGAAACGACCTTGTTTACCTTTTAACATATGTGAAAGTGATTTTAGCGGACGATTACCAGGACCTGTTACCGGGCGACCACGACGTCCGTTGTCAATCAACGCATCAACCGCTTCTTGCAGCATACGCTTTTCATTTTGCACGATGATATTCGGTGCACCAAGATCCAATAATCTCTTTAAACGATTATTACGATTGATCACACGGCGATATAAATCATTTAAGTCTGAAGTCGCGAAACGACCTCCATCAAGTTGAACCATAGGACGTAATTCTGGTGGAATAACAGGAAGTACATCTAAAATCATCCATGATGGTGCATTTCCAGAATTACGGAATGCCTCAAGCACCTCTAGTCGCTTAATTGCACGTGTACGACGTTGTCCTTGGGCTGTGCGTAACTCTTCTTTAAGAGCATCAACTTCTTTATCTAAGTCGATATCATATAATAATTTACGGATAGCCTCTGCTCCCATTTGCGCTTGGAAGGATTGGCCATATTTATCGCGATATGTACGATATTCCTTTTCAGAAAGAAGTTGTTTCTTTTCTAATGGTGTGTCACCTGTTTCTGTTACCACATAAGAGGCAAAGTAAATAACTTCTTCAAGAGCGCGCGGAGACATATCTAGCGCTAAACCCATACGACTTGGAATACCCTTGAAGTACCAGATATGTGAAACAGGTGCAGCGAGTTCAATATGACCCATTCGATCACGACGGACTTTCGCGCGTGTTACCTCAACACCACAACGATCACAAACAACACCTTTATAACGAACTCTCTTATACTTTCCGCAATGACATTCCCAGTCCTTTGTAGGACCGAAAATACGTTCGCAAAACAAACCATCTTTTTCTGGTTTTAGTGTACGATAGTTAATTGTTTCCGGCTTCTTTACTTCCCCAAAAGACCATGAACGGATTTTATCAGGTGAAGCTAAACCAATTTTCATATACTCAAAGTTATTTACATCCAGCAAGGGGCCTACCTCCCTTTTTAAGTGAAACTTCTATAGGTTGAGGGGTCTTCCCCCTCAACCGATTGTAAGATCAAACTAGCTACTAATCGAGTTTGGTTACAATTCCAATCAACAGCTATGCTCTATAATTATTAGTTTTTATTATTAATTTTCAATAGTTGTTGCATCTTTTTCTTCGTTAACAACTATAGGTTCATCATTACCCTCATCTAAAGAAGGTAGATCTCGTTGCTCGTCATCATCATCGAAGTCACGCAATTCAATCTCTTCTTCATCAAGCGATAGCATCTTAACATCCATACCTAAGCTTTGGAGTTCCTTTATTAATACTTTAAATGATTCAGGTACACCTGGCTCCGGTACATTTTCACCTTTTACAATCGCTTCATATGTCTTTACACGACCTACAACATCATCTGACTTAACTGTCAAAATTTCTTGTAATGTATAGGCTGCCCCATATGCTTCTAATGCCCATACTTCCATCTCACCAAAACGCTGACCGCCAAATTGAGCTTTACCGCCCAACGGCTGTTGCGTAACTAATGAGTAAGGACCTGTTGAACGAGCATGAAGTTTGTCATCAACCATGTGTGCAAGTTTGATCATATACATAATCCCAACTGATACACGGTTGTCAAACGGTTCTCCAGTACGTCCATCATATAGAATAGTTTTAGCATCACGAGCCATGCCAGCCTCTTCTAACGTAGACCATACATCTTCTTCGCGCGCACCATCAAAAACAGGTGAAGCTACATGTATTCCTAAATAACGAGCTGCCATTCCTAGATGTAATTCTAGTACCTGCCCAATATTCATACGCGAAGGTACACCTAGTGGATTTAACATGATATCTATCGGTGTTCCATCAGGTAAAAACGGCATATCTTCCTCTGGCATAATACGGGAAATTACCCCTTTATTACCATGTCGTCCAGCCATTTTATCGCCCTCATGGATTTTTCGCTTTTGAACAATGAATACGCGTACTAGCTGATTGACACCTGGAGGTAGTTCGTCGCCATCTTCTCGATTAAACACTCTTACATCTAAGATAATTCCGCCACCGCCATGCGGTACACGTAGTGATGTATCACGAACTTCACGAGCTTTTTCGCCAAAGATAGCATGTAACAGACGTTCTTCAGCAGTTAATTCAGTCACACCCTTTGGTGTAACTTTACCTACTAGTAAATCACCATCTTTAACTTCCGCTCCGATTCGAATAATACCTCTTTCATCCAGGTTGCGTAGCGCATCTTCACCCACGTTTGGTATATCACGGGTTATTTCTTCTGGACCTAATTTCGTATCACGGGCTTCAGATTCATACTCTTCTATATGAATAGATGTAAATACATCATCTTTAACTAGTCGTTCACTCATGATAATTGCATCTTCGTAGTTGTAACCTTCCCAGGTCATGAAACCAACCATAACATTTCGGCCTAATGCTAATTCACCAAGATCCATTGAAGGTCCATCTGCTAAGATTTCACCTTTTTTCACTTCATCTCCAACCGAAACGATTGGTCGTTGATTATAGCACATACCTTGGTTTGATCGTATAAACTTTAACAGTTCGTATTTATCAAGATCACCCTTAACCTTCTGGCCATCAACTTCTGTTGTACGACGAACATGAATGTAACGTGCTTCAACGTGTTCAACAATACCGTCAAACTTACAGATTACAGCTGCACCAGAGTCCTTACCATCCACATATTCCATTCCTGTTCCGACAATTGGTGCTTGCGGGCTAAGCAACGGAACAGCTTGTCGCTGCATGTTCGCACCCATTAGTGCACGGTTTGAGTCATCGTTTTCTAAGAAAGGAATACAAGCTGTCGCGGCCGATACGACCTGTTTAGGCGATACGTCCATATAGTCAATGCGATCCCTTTTAACCATGGTATTTTCACCACGGAAACGTGCAACTACCTCATCATCTACAAACGATCCATCTTCAGATAAGATAGCATTCGCCTGTGCAACAACATAGTTATCTTCTTCATCAGCAGTAAGATAATCGATCTGTGAAGTTACTTTACCAGTCTCCGGATCAACTTTGCGATAAGGAGTTTCAATGAATCCAAATCTATTAACTTTTGCATAAGAAGACAACGAGTTAATTAACCCGATATTAGGACCTTCAGGTGTTTCAATCGGACACATACGACCGTAATGTGAATAATGAACGTCACGCACTTCAAATCCTGCGCGTTCACGTGTTAAACCACCAGGCCCTAATGCAGAAAGACGACGCTTATGTGTCAATTCTGCTAGAGGATTTGTTTGGTCCATAAACTGCGATAACTGGGAACTACCAAAGAATTCTTTAATCGCTGCTATTACAGGTCGAATATTAATTAACGCCTGCGGAGTTATATTATTGGCATCTTGAATTGACATTCTTTCACGTACCACACGTTCCATACGTGATAATCCAATTCTAAATTGATTTTGTAACAGTTCACCCACTGAACGTAAGCGACGATTTCCTAGATGATCGATATCATCCGTATCCCCTACTTGATGCAAGAGATTAAAGAAATAACTAATAGAAGCAATAATATCAGCAGGTGTAATATTTTTAATTTCAACATCGATATTAGAATTGCCTATTACATTAATAACTTTTTCACCATCAGGATCGTTCGGAGCAAATATTTTAATAGATTGGACAGTAATATCCTCTTCTATTACACCGCCGTTTGGTCGAGCTATTTTAAATCCAATATTATTTTCTAGATTCGGTAAGATCCGGTCTAACGTGCGTCGATCGAGCATAGTGCCCTTCTCAACCAGCACTTCGCCAGTTTCAGGGTCGACTAACGTTTCAGCAACACGTTGGTTAAATAACCGATTTTTAATATGGAGTTTTTTGTTGATTTTATAACGGCCAACATTCGCTAGATCATACCGTTTTGGATCAAAGAAACGTGAAATTAGTAAACTTTTAGCATTTTCTACAGTAGGTGGTTCACCCGGACGTAAACGCTCGTAAATTTCCAATAGAGCTTTTTCAGTAGTTTCCGTGTTATCCTTGTCTAGAGTATTTCTTAAATACTCGTTTTCACCTAGCAGATCTGTAATTTCAGAATCAGAACCAAAACCTAGAGCCCTTAACAATACTGTTACAGGTAGTTTTCGTGTACGGTCAATACGAACATATACTACATCTTTAGCATCTGTTTCATATTCAAGCCATGCACCACGATTCGGTATAACAGTTGCGGTGAAACCACGTTTACCGTTTTTATCGATTTTACCACTGTAATAAACACTTGGTGAACGAACAAGCTGTGAAACTATAACACGTTCTGCGCCATTAATAATGAACGTACCTGTTTCAGTCATCAAAGGGAAATCTCCCATAAATACATCCTGCTCTTTTACTTCACCTGTCTCTTTGTTAAGTAAGCGAACTTTAACCCTTAGTGGCGCTGAGTATGTAACGTCTCGTTGCTTTGCTTCACTTACAGAATACTTTGGTTCACCTAAGCTATAATCAATAAACTCAAGTGATAAATTTCCAGTGAAATCCTCAATAGGAGAAATATCCTGGAACATCTCCCTTAATCCCTCATCAAGGAACCATTGATAAGAAGAGAGTTGAATTTCAATAAGATTTGGTAATTCCAACACCTCACTGATTCGCGCATAACTTCTGCGCTGGCGGTGGCGTCCATACTGAATTAGTTGACCCGTCAACTGATTCACCCCTCAAAATAAAGCGTTTTATTTAAAAAAGCACAAATCACTTCTTACTCTGTACAATTTTGTATTCAATTGCTAAGCAAAAAGGATTGAGCTGCAAACCCAATTGCAAGAAATTTAGCCAAATAAAAAAGCTTCTTTCTTTCAAAAAGCAAAACTTTTATGCACACGATTATATTAGTATTTCCAACATCTAGACTTTTATACACTTTTTTTCATATTGACAAAAATTTTAATATATACATTCGTATGCATTTTACAATCTTAACATAACCAAAAATAACCGTCAACTTTTTTTTGATTTTATGATATAATACCCTTTTTTCTTCTCAACGACGTCTACTTCTGAAAAAATCGACTTTAACTTATCGAGAGCAGATGGCGCCCCTTGTTTTTTTTGAATAACAATCCACAGTTCACCATGCTCAGCAAGATGTTCATAGGATCGCTCTAAGATTTCATGGACCACCTTTTTGCCGGCACGTATTGGGGGATTTGAGATTATTGCAGCAAAGTTCTTTTCGTTTATATCCGAAAACAGATCGCTCCTTCGCACATGAACATTTGTAATATTGTTTTTATCACTATTAATTCTAGATAAATTCAAAGATCTCTCATTAACATCTACCATAACTATTTTCCGATCTGGATATTCCTTCGCAAGAGATAATCCAATCGGACCATAGCCACAGCCAACATCTAACAAATCACCAGGAACATCAGGTACTTCAAACTGTTCAATTAACAATCTAGAGCCAAAATCTACTTCGTTCTTTGAAAAAACTCCTAAATCTGAGGTAAATATAAAAGAATGGCCTTTGAGTCGGTCCTCAAAGGTAAATGGTTTACTTTCAACGGAAGGATTACTTGAAAAGTAATGATCTGACATCTAAACAAATTCCACCCCTTTAACTTAAAAGCGTATGCGCCTTGGTCTAACATCATGTATGTATTAGTTTTATATAGTACAAAAAAGCTCGCTTAAAAGCGAGCTTCTTATTTTTAAATCACAATTACTTAACTTCTACGTTAGCTCCAACTTCATCAAGCTTAGCTTTAATTTCTTCAGCTTCTTCTTTAGAAACGCCTTCTTTAAGAGCCTTTGGAGTGTTGTCAACTAATTCTTTAGCTTCTTTTAAGCCAAGACCAGTGATTTCACGTACAACTTTGATAACCTTAATCTTTTGGTCGCCAGCGCTAGCTAAGATTACGTCGAATTCAGTCTTCTCTTCAGCAGCAGCTCCACCAGCAACAGCTCCACCCATAACAACTGGAGCAGCAGCAGTTACGCCAAATTCTTCCTCGATAGCTTTTACTAGGTCATTTAATTCTAAAACAGTCATATTTTTAACCGCTTCAATGATTTGTTCTTGTGTCATTTTAAATATCCTCCTTATTTTTCAATCCGTATTTTTTATTTTAATCAGTAGCTTATATTAAGCACCTTGTTCTTCTTTTTGATCTGCAACAGCTTTTGTAACAAGAGCAAAGTTGCGGATTGGAGCTTGTAATACGCTAAGCAACATAGAAAGTAAACCTTCGCGTGATGGAAGTTCAGCTAACGCCTTCACTTCTTCAACAGTTGCAATATTACCTTCAATGATACCAGCTTTAATTTCTAGATCTTCGTGCTTTTTAGCAAAATCGTTTATGATTTTCGCCGGAGCAACTACATCTTCAAAACTGAAAGCAACAGCAGTTGGACCTACTAATTGCTCGTTAAGAGCTGAAAAATTAGTCTCATCAGCAGCACGACGCATCATTGTGTTTTTGTAAACTTTAAAGTCAACACCTGCATCACGTAATTGCTTACGTAATTCAGTTACTTCAGAAACATCAAGACCACGATAATCTACAAATACTGCAGATTTACTTTCGCGAAACTTATCAGCGATTTCTGAAACTAGTTGTTTCTTTTGTTCAACGATTGTAGCATTACTCATCCTAACACCTCCTGTAGAATTTTTATACCGCACTGTGTTCATTTAAAAAGCCTCCACAAGCAGACGTGGAGGCATTATTTATCCGTTCATCGCAATTATATATTGCAACAGATTTATAACACACCTCGGTAGGGAATTAAGCTGTTAGAGCACCTACTGTCTACGGTATAATCAATATTTTTTTAACAACGAATATTAGTATATTCGTTTAAATCTATTTTGTCAATACTATTTTATAATAAAGATGAAACGTCAACCTTAACGCCAGGGCCCATTGTAGAAGCGATCGCAACATTCTTCATATATGTTCCTTTAGCAGCAGCAGGTTTAGCTTTTTGGATTGTTTCAACAATCGTTTGTAAGTTACCTGCTAATTTTTCATCATCAAATGAAACCTTACCAATAGGTACATGAATGTTACCAGCTTTGTCTACACGGTACTCAACTTTACCTGCTTTAATATCGTTGATTGCTTTTTCAACTTCAAATGTAACAGTACCCGTTTTAGGGTTTGGCATTAAACCTTTAGGTCCTAATACACGACCTAACTTACCTACTTCACCCATCATATCAGGTGTAGCTACTACTACATCAAACTCAAACCAACCTTGTTGGATTTTAGTAATATATTCAGCATCGCCTACATAGTCTGCACCAGCAGCTTCTGCTTCTTTAACTTTTTCACCTTTAGCAAAAACTAAAACGCGTTGAGTTTTACCAGTACCATGCGGTAATACAACTGCTCCACGAATTTGTTGATCAGCTTTCTTAGGATCTACTCCTAAACGAAATGCTACTTCAACACTCTCATCGAATTTAGCAGTTGCAGTTTTCTTAACTAACTCAACCGCTTCTTGAACCGGATATGCTTTTGAACGATCAACAAGCTTTGTAAGCTCTTGATATCTTTTACCTTTTTTAGCCATGAATAAAATCCTCCTTGTATGTGGTTATAACGGTTTTACCTCCCACGAATAAAGGTTGCGAAAAGGAATCGCAACCTCTGCCAATCACATTAGCAACTCACGGGATTAGTCTTCAATAACGATTCCCATGCTGCGCGCTGTACCTTCAACCATACGCATTGCAGATTCGACATTTGCTGCGTTAAGGTCAGGCATTTTTTGTTCAGCGATTTCACGTACTTTATCACGTTTAACCGTCGCAACTTTCTTCTTGTTTGGTTCACCAGAACCAGACTGAATACCAGCAGCTACTTTAAGAAGAACAGCAGCAGGCGGAGTTTTTGTTACGAACGTAAATGAACGATCTTCAAATACAGTAATCTCAACAGGGATAATTAGACCAGCTTGGTCAGCTGTACGAGCATTGAATTCCTTACAGAATCCCATGATATTTACACCTGCTTGACCTAGTGCAGGACCAACCGGTGGCGCTGGGTTTGCTTTACCTGCAGGAATTTGAAGTTTAACAACCTTAATTACTTTTTTAGCCACGAGACACACCTCCTTAAAGTCCGTGATGTGGTTATAAGGCCTTGTCCGACCCTCCCACTCAACTATCCTATATATTAACACAGTCTCATGTGTTTTGAGACTCATAGGAACCACGAAAATTTTATCATTTATTAAAATCAATTGCAAGCAATAAATTAAATATTTTTTAAAGCAGCATTATTATATTCTTTCAATTTGCGTAAATTCAAGTTCAACCGGTGTTTCTCTACCAAACATATTAACATGAACTTTTACTTTTTGCTTGTCCAGATCAATTTCTTCAATAGTACCAGTAAAGTTATTAAATGGACCTTCTGTTACTCGAACATTTTCTTTAAGTTCGAAGTCAATATCCGTTTGAATCTTGTCCATTCCCATTCTCTTTAATATAACCTCAACCTCTTCTGGTTGTAGTGGAATTGGTTTGGATCCTGAACCAGTCGACCCGACGAACCCTGTTACACCTGGTGTATTTCTTACAACATACCAAGAATCATCCGTCATTATAATCTCAACTAGCACATAACCCGGAAATACTTTTTTCTTCACTATTTTCTTTTTACCGTTTTTAATTTCATTTTCTTCTTCTTCAGGAACAACAATGCGAAAGATCTTGTCTTGCATAGCCATAGATTCAACACGCTTTTCCAGATTTGCTTTTACCTTGTTTTCGTAGCCTGAATAAGTATGGACAACATACCAATTTTTTTCCATCGTTTTAGCGGACTAATACGTCCATTCCCTCCCTGCGGATAATTAACTGGACAAAAAATACATACCCAAATAGATGTTATTATATTAACGCCAGTTATTACTTTGTTGTAATATTGGGTGATATTTAACTTATTTTGAAAAACACGAAAAACCCGCAAGCGGGTTATATATCCTGTATTTCCTAAATTATACTACATTATACCACAGTGTATACAACATTAACCAAGAATTAATCGAATTAATGAGGAAATCCCCATATCTACTACTGCAAAAAACACGGTAACAAACGCAACAGTTATAATAACTGTAATAGTATAGCGTGTTAGTTCTTTTCTCTTTGGCCAGCTAACTTTCTTCATTTCGCGAACTACATCGCGCACATAATTCGTTATAAATCGCATTTTGTTACCCCCAACTTTATAATCCTATTACCAATGTTTTAATATCTATAAAAAAATAAGTAAACGTTTTTACTTTTGGTTTCAAATTAGAATCATTTCACATACATATATAAATTACTTGTAAACTTTATCATAGTGACTCTTTAGATGTCAATCTGTCAACTAAAATGAGTATGTATTTTCTAATTTCATTTAAAATCATTTTTAAACCTTATATTCTCTCATTATAAACAACTCTGTTTCGTTTTACTCTTTAACAATCTATAGAAAAATTTAGCTTCCGTATGTAAATACGGAAGCCTTGTTTATATTTTTTTGAGAAAACTACTTTCGACAAAAAGTTGCAAATATTTCACAATTAGTGTTTAATAAGAAACGAACATATTTTTTCGAAAAAATATCCTATGTAACTACAACGTAATTTCTCGTAGTTCAAGATATCTTTCCAGTTTTCGTTTTACACGTTGAAGAGCATTATCTATTGATTTTACATGGCGGTTTAAATCTTCAGAAATCTCTTGGTAAGAGCGGCCATCTAAATATAAGCTAAGTACTTTTCTTTCAAGATCGCTTAATAATTCTTCCATTTTAATTTCAATATCATCAAACTCTTCTTGATTGATAATCAGTTCCTCTGGATCGAGTGCTTTTGTTCCTGATATCACATCTAGTAAAGTACGATCAGATTCCTCGTCATATATAGGCTTATCAAGAGAAACATATGAATTTAGTGGAATATGTTTTTGGCGTGTAGCAGTCTTAATTGCCGTTATGATCTGTCTGGTAATACATAATTCTGCAAACGCTTTAAAAGAAGACAGCTTGTCCTCTTTATAATCGCGAATAGCTTTATAAAGTCCAATCATTCCTTCTTGAACGATATCTTCTCGATCTGCTCCAATTAAAAAATAGGACCTTGCTTTTGCTCTTACAAAATTTTTATATTTATTAATCAAAAATTCTAAAGCTTCGCTTGATCCCGCGTGGACTTGTTCAACTACTTCTTCATCCTCTAGATGTTCTAATTCAATGTTGTCATTTCCTTTGAGGTGTAAGCTCACTCCTGGTTCCCCCTGTCCACATCGTTCTACATATAGAAATATTATACAGCAGGAAAATTGAAGGCGTCAACCGCTCATCTGTCGCCTCGACGCCATTTTTCGAAAATTTCAGCAATTTCGCTCTTTATTTGTATACGATTTGACGTTTTTTCTAAATTTGTTTTTTGGACTTTGTCTTTAATTCGTTTTTCGATACTATTCATTTCATTTAGTAATTCCCTTGCAGATTTTCTTAGTGCACCTTGTCCAAATATGACCCATTGCTCTGTATAGTCTGATGTTGCGACATGTACTTGAGTTTTTATATTGTTCAACTCACTGGCCATTTTTTCAATTCTTTCATCGGCTGTTTCTTTTTCCTTTGTATATACTACTTCAACATTATGATTTTCTATTTTAGTTTCAATACCTGGCACAAGATGTGCGTCAAAGACAATAATGACTCTAAATCCTGTATATGCCTTATACTCTGCCATCTTAGCAATTAACAAATCTCGAGCCTGAGCAAAATCGGTTTTCTTTAAAGTCACCAGCTCAGGCCATGCACCGATAATATTATAGCCATCAACTATTAGAACATCCATAACAACCTATTCCCCAATAGGATTTCGTTTCCGGTAGACCTCATACATAAGTAAACTAGCTGCAACTGACGCATTTAACGATGTTACCTTACCAACCATAGGCAAGCGTAATAGAAAATCGCACTTTTCTAGGATAAGACGCCCAATCCCTCGGCCTTCACTACCAATCACAATTCCTAGTGGCATACTTGCATCCATTTGACGAAAGTCTTGTTTACCTTTCGCGTCCGTACCCGCAATCCATAGTCCTCTCTCTTTTAATTCTTCTATTGTCATTGCAAGATTTGTTACTCGAGCAACCGGTACATGTTCAATCGCCCCAGTTGAAACTTTGGCAACAACTGCTGTTAAGCCAACAGCACGTCTTTTCGGAATAATAACACCATGAACCCCTGAGGCATCCGCTGTTCTAAGTATTGATCCCAAATTATGTGGATCTTCTATTTCATCTAAAATTAGAAAAAATGGATCTTCATTTTTTGCAGCTGCAGCATTAAATAAATCATCAATTTCAGCATATTTATACGCCGCCACTGAGGCAATGATTCCTTGATGATTCCCTGATACAAGCTGGTCAATTTTTTGTTTCGGCACGAATTGGACAATTACTCCGCCCTTCTTTGCAAGATTTAACACTTGCTGCATTTGGCCTTTATTGGAGCCTTCCGCAATCATAATTTTATTAATATCACGTTCTGCTCTAAGCGCCTCGAGAACAGGGTTTTTCCCAATAATCCATTCACTTGCTTCACTCATATACGTCACTCCTTTTGAAAAAAATTTATATATGCGTTTTCTGCCTGAACTAGGGGGTAGTTCGGGCTCTAATCTACTCTAAACTCGGTTTTCTGTCCGAACTAGAGGCCCATTCGGACTCTAATCTACTATATACCCGCTTTTCTGTCCGAACTCAGTACTCTAGCCCGTCCAATTTCACTCACGTCGTGCTCTAGCCTCACTGAAATCTGTACGAATGCCTACTACCCATTCTGTCCCAATTGAATCGTCTCATAGCCAAGAGTCATCAATTCATTTAACCGCTCTTTGTTTCCCAACAGATAATGATAGCCCAACAACGCTTCAAACGCTGTACTATATCTATAGGTTTGGACATCTGTATTTTTAGGAATGGTCCCAGATTTTGCATTCCTACCTCTTCTAACAACACCTATCTCTTCCTCTGATAAGCTTTCCATATCTAGAAGGCGGTGAATCATCACCGCCTGTGCCTTCGCAGACACATATTTAGTTGCTTCTTTATGCAATTGATTTGGTCTCACACTTCCATTAACTAATAAGTTAAAACGGATAAAACTCTCAAAAATTGCATCACCCATATACGCTAAAGCTAATGAATTCAATTGCTTGGCATCTATATTGTGGTTATAAACATCCAATACTTTATCCCCTTTTCCAACGAACACCTTGTGGAGTATCTTCTAAGATAATATTTTGATCCTTCAATTGATCCCTAATTTGGTCGGCTAATGCAAAATCACGATTTTTTCGTGCATCATTACGTTGTTGTATTAGCATTTCGATTTCTTCATCCAACAATTCACTTTCCTGCTCAAGCTTGATTCCTAAGACACCGGCAATCGTTTGAAATTGTTTAAGAAAAGCAGAAATAACCTCGGTTGATGTATTTTTCTCTCGTAAATATATATTTCCCTGTTTTGCTAATTCAAATAAAACAGATATAGCATTTGCTGTATTAATATCGTCATCCATTTCACGAACAAACTCATCATGTAATTCTTTAATTTTAGTTAACCATTCCTCATTGTTTTCCGTAAGATTAGTACTGCTTTCGCTGCGATGCTGAAGATTTTCATGTGCCGTTCGAATTCGATCCAATCCACTCTTTGCACTTTCTAATAACTCTTGACTGAAGTTAATTGGATTTCGATAATGTACAGATAACATAAAGAATCGAATAACTTGTGCGTCAACTTCTTTCAAAATATCATGCACTAGCACAAAATTCCCTAGCGATTTAGACATTTTCTCATTATCAATTTGAATATACCCATTATGGAGCCAGTACTTTGCAAATGTTTTACCTGTTAACGCCTCAGATTGAGCAATTTCATTTTCATGATGTGGAAATGTTAAATCTTGGCCACCCGCATGTATGTCAATTGTCTCACCTAAATACTTTTTCGCCATGGCTGAGCATTCAATGTGCCAGCCTGGTCGTCCTTTACCCCAAGGACTATCCCAAGATATTTCCCCTTCCTTTGCAGCTTTCCAAAGCGCAAAATCTAATGGATCTTGTTTCTTTTCACCAATCTCAATTCTTGCACCAAGACGAAGTTCATCAATAGGCTGATGTGATAGTTTCCCATATTCAGCAAATTTCTTCGTTCTAAAGTATACGTCCCCATTTGATTCATAAGCATAATCCTTATTAATTAGCGCTGCAATGAATTCAATAATTATATCCATATTCTCCATTACGGTTGGATGAACATCTGCTCTTTTTACACCTAGTGCACCTACATCTTCAAAAAATGCATTAATAAACCTGCTTGCAATTGTCGGTACATCTTCACCTAGCTGGTTGGCGGCCTTTATTAATTTATCATCAACATCAGTAAAGTTTGATACATATTTCACATCGTAACCTCTAAATTGCAAATAACGACGGACTGTGTCAAAAACAATCGCAGGTCTTGCATTACCAATATGGATGTAATTATACACCGTAGGACCGCACACATACATTTTTACTTTGCCGTCTTCAATCGGCACAAAGTTTTCCTTTTTTCTAGTTAAGGTATTAAAAAATCTAATTGCCATCGTTATTCACTCCTAGCTTTAAGTTTATTAATTTCTTGTTGAAGTTGTTCAATTTGTTTCTCCAACTCAGTAAATTTATCTGAAACAGGGTCTGGTAAATTATTATGATTAAGATCGTGTTTTATCCTCACACCATCTTTAATTACAATTTTCCCAGGTATCCCAACAACTGTTGAATTTGGTGGCACATCTCGTAATACAACTGAGCCAGCCCCTATTTTCGAATTTTCTTCAATCGTAATTGAACCTAAAACTTTTGCCCCTGTTGCAACTAGCACATTATCTTTTAAAGTTGGATGACGTTTCCCTTTTTCCTTTCCTGTTCCACCTAGTGTCACGCCCTGAAAGATGATTACATTATCACCAATTTCACATGTTTCCCCAATTACTACACCCATGCCATGATCTATAAAAAATCGTCTGCCGATTTTAGCCCCCGGGTGAATTTCTATCCCAGTAAAAAAACGGCTAATCTGAGAAATAGCTCTTGCTAAAAAGAAGAATTTTCTTTTAAATAATGCGTGTGCCAATCGATGGGACCAAATTGCATGTAATCCGGAATATGTCAAAATAACCTCGAAATAACTTCGGGCTGCTGGATCCTGTTCAAATACTACTTCTACATCTTCGCGCAAAACATTAAACATTTCTTTGTTCACTCCTATCCCTTAATCTATGCCTGCTACCATAATGAATGTGCTACAAAAACATTTGCTAGCCATACTACTCGGAGATCCGGTTCGTTTTTCAGAAAAGGCTATTCACAACAGACAACGGGCGCAAGCGACTACATTCCCCGAGGGCCTGGGCGATGGAGCTTTATCACTCCAACTTAATAAAGTTACCCACATATGAGCCATTTTTAAATTTCCTGAAGAATAAAAAAACGTCCCTATGCAAATGCACAGAGACGCTTTTGGCGCGGTTCCACTCTGTTTAGATGAAAACATGAACCCGCTAATCCAGACATTTATCCGAAATCGCATTCATGGCATCACCCCAACTTGTCTCTTTTAACGGCAGAGTCCCGCTTTTATTTACTATGAATACCCAGTTCAATAAAAGACTCAAAGGTGCATTTCAAGACTGACTAATTAAACCACTTTCAGCCAATGATGGTTTTCTCTGTTTGAGTTATATTCAACACCTAGGTCTTTCCATATCTAATAACCATCGGAATCAAATAACCATTGCAGTCCTTACTTATCCTTTTCAACGTTTGTAACATATATTTTTTGAATACAATAATGCTTTTATTTTATAACAAAGATTCGACACGTGAAAGTATAACTTCTTTTCCTAATAAACTAATTGCTTGCGGTAAATCTGGTCCATGCGATTGACCGGTAGTTGCGACTCGGATTGGCATAAAAAGATTTTTACCTTTTTGTCCTGTTTCTTTTTGTACAGTTTTCATCGCAGCCTTTATATCATCTGCAGTAAACGTTTCAAGCTGTGCTAACTTTTCTTTAAAGCATTTTAAAACTTCTGGTACTGTTTCACCACTTAAAACTTCTTTTGCCTCATCATTATACTCAATATCTTTTTTAAAGAATAGCTCAGTAAGCTCAACAATTTCGGCACCATAACTCATTTTTTCTTGATGAAGAACAATTAACTGATGTGCCCATTGTCTTTGCGCGTCTGTTAAATTGCTTGGAAGAAGACCCGCACTAATTAGATGTGGTAGAGAAATCTCGACTAAGCGATCACCATCAAGATTTTTAATATATTGGTTGTTCATCCATGTTAATTTATTTTTGTCAAACACTGCTGGTGCTTTTGATAATCGTCTTGGATCAAAAATTGAAATGAATTCTTCTTTTGTAAAAATCTCTTGCTCACCTGATGGTGACCAACCTAGTAAAGTAATAAAGTTAAATAGTGCCTCTGGTAAGTATCCAAGATCTTTATACTGCTCAATAAATTGAATAATAGTTTCGTCACGCTTACTTAACTTTTTACGATCTTCATTTACAATCAACGTCATATGACCAAAAATTGGCGGTTCCCAACCAAACGCTTCATAAATCATCAATTGCTTTGGAGTATTAGAAATATGATCATCCCCACGTAAAACATGAGTGATTTCCATTAAATGATCATCCACGGCCACTGCAAAGTTATAAGTAGGTATTCCATCTTTTTTTACTATTACCCAATCGCCAATTCCATTCGACTCAAAGGAAACCTCATCTTTGACAATATCATTAAATGTATAAACCTTATCCTGAGGAACTTTGAATCGGATGCTCGCTTGACGGCCTTCCTGCTCTAGTGACTGCTGATCTTCTGTAGATAACCCACAGCATTTTCTTGAATAGGCCGGCGTTTCACCTTTTGCCATTTGGGTTTCACGTTCTTGTTCAAGCTCAGTTTCTGTACAATAACATTTATAAGCTAAACCCCTAGCCATTAAATCTTCAACATGTTTATTATAAATATTTAGTCGCTCCGTTTGGCGATATGGGCCATATTCCCCACCTACATCGACACTTTCATCCCAGTCAATACCAAGCCACTTTAGATACTTAAGCTGGCTTTCTTCGCCACCTTCAACATTTCTTTTTAAATCAGTATCCTCTACACGAATAATAAATTTACCGCCTTGATTTCTAGCATATAAATAATTAAATAATGCCGTACGGGCATTTCCAATATGTAAATGACCGGTAGGACTTGGTGCATAACGAACTCGTACTTGTGGGTTAGTCATAACACGACACCTTTCATATATGTATTCCAATTCCATTGTTTACATAAAAAACTTACAGTATGTATTCTATACTATTAAATGAACTCCTTAATAGTTCATTATCTATTATCATCAAACGCGCACTTATGGTCAAGCTTTTGTAAGTAGAATAACAGCTTGAGCAGCAATCCCTTCGGCTCTTCCTGTAAAGCCAAGCTTTTCAGTTGTCGTGGCTTTTACATTTACTTGGTTAATATCGGTTTCTAACAGTTCAGCAATCCGTTCCCTCATTTGGTCTATATACGGTGCCATTTTTGGTCTTTGGGCAATGATTGTACAATCTAAATTACCAAGTTTATAACCCTGATTTTTTACCAAACTCCATACATGCTCCATCAGCTTAGCTGAATCAGCATCTTTATATTCTGGATCTGTATCAGGAAAATGCTTACCAATGTCACCAAGTGCCAGCGCACCTAATGCAGCGTCACTAATTGTATGTAATAAAACATCAGCATCAGAATGACCTAATAACCCAAGCTCGTAAGGAATCGTTATACCTCCAATAATCAATGGTCTTCCTTCAACTAACTGATGAACATCAAAACCTTGTCCAATTCTTATCATGATTATTCCCCTTTAGTAATTTCTTTTTAGTATTGCCTCTCCATATACTAAATCTTCCGGTGTGGTCAATTTAATATTTTCATAATCACCCATTACAATGTGAACTGGTTTACCAATTATTTCAACGAGACTTGCATCATCTGTCCCTAAATACCGCTCATCTTCAGCCTGCTCATGTGCTTTTAAGATCAACGCAAGACGAAAAGCTTGTGGTGTTTGTACCGACCACAAGCTTGAGCGCTCCATCGTTTTCTCTACTATACCATCTTTTACGGATTTAATTGTATCCTTTACAGGAACGGCAACAATTGCACTATCATAGTTTACGGCTGCTTCAACAAGCTTATGAATCGTTGCGTGTTTTACAAATGGGCGAGCACCGTCATGTATTAGAACGATATCGTCCGCCCCGTTTAAAGCTTTTAAGCCATTAAAAACACTATGCTGTCTTTCCTTACCACCTTCAACGATATCAATAACCTTTGATACGTTGTGCTCTTGTATTAATTCATTAAAGGATTGAATTTCATCTTTATTCGCAACAAGGACGATACCTTTGCAATCACTGTCACTATTAAACACATTTAAAGTATGAATAATAACAGGTACATCATTTAACTTAATAAATTGTTTATTCATTCCTGCGTTCATGCGCTTACCTTGCCCAGCCGCTGGAATAACTACATAATAGTCCATTTCGTTCACCTTAAAGTGCTTTTTCTAATAATTTGGGTTTAGCAAATATCATACGTCCCGCTGAAGTTTGCAATACACTAGTAACTAGAACATCAATTCGTTTACCGATATAATTTCTACCTTCCTCGACGACAATCATTGTGCCATCATCAAGGTATGCAATCCCTTGATTATGTTCTTTACCATCTTTAATTACTTGTACATTTAATTCTTCTCCAGGCAGTACAACTGGCTTAACCGCATTTGCTAAGTCATTGATATTTAGAACCATTACATTTTGAAGCTCACAAACTTTGTTTAGATTAAAATCATTGGTTACAACGATACCAGAGGTTACTTTAGCTAGTTTAACAAGTTTACTATCTACCTCTTGAATTTCATCAAAATCAATTTCAAAGATCTCAACTTTAATTGCTAATTCTTTGCGAATTCTATTTAAAATATCAAGACCTCTTCGTCCACGATTACGCTTTAATACATCAGAAGAATCTGCAATATGCTGTAACTCCTCTAGAACAAATTGCGGAATAACAATTGTACCTTCTAAAAACCCGGTTTGGCAAATATCTGCAATACGTCCATCAATGATTACACTTGTGTCTAAGATCTTCAGTTTACCTTTAACATACTCCTCGGTGCCTTCAGTCTCATCAACTAGTTGTTTCTTTTTATCTTTAACAGTTAAACGGCCCGTTATCGAAAATAAATTTATCAGTTCTTCCCGCTTTTTAAAACCTACTTGAAAACCTAAATAACCGAGGAATAGTGTAACAAAAATTGGAATAATTGTACTTAATACCTCGAAGTTTATGCTTTTTAAAGGAATCATAATTAAAAAAGCAACAATTAGTCCAACAATTAAACCTAAGCTACCGAATAAAATATCAGTAACCGGCGCCTTGACAAGCGCTTCCTCAATTTTTCTAATTAAACTTACAATATAATCAACTAACCAAAACGTTGAAAGAAATAAAATAATTGCTCCATATACCGCACAGGCATAGGATGATGCAAACCAACCAATCTCACCAATATTCAACAACTGCAACAATAATGGGACATACAAGTAACCAAGTGTTCCCCCTACAATGATAAAGAATAACTGAACTATACGTTTTACCATTCCTTCACCTCCTTATATCATTATTAACTAAATTTCTATTTTAAAAACATCATTCTGTTAAAGATTAATACTTTCACTTTATATTTTATCTTGTTTCACTACTAAATTTCAATTTTTCCAGTAAGTTACTAAATTTTTAAATATGGCGATCTATCAACAATTGCTCCTGAATTCGCTCTAAGCCTTCTTTTATTTTTTTTGCACGTATATCGCCAATACCTTCAACACTAACCAATTCAAGGATTGATGCCCTCATAATCGCATTTAAATTATGAAATCGAGAAACTAAATTGTGAATAATACCTTGTGGCAGACGTGGAATTTTATAGAGAATTCGATACCCTCTAGGGCATACATTCAAATCCTCAGCTTTATCTTTACTTTCATAACCTAAAAGCTCTAAAATAAATTCATCATCTAACAGGTCAGCTTCTGATAATACTTGTATTATTGATGCTAATTTATTAGAATCGTGAATATTATATTGGCTGTAGTCTTTAATCAATAATATGATTTCTTCTTCTATATTCGAAACAAGCTCATTCAATTGCAACGTAATTAATCTACCTTCTGTACCGAGCTCAATTATATAATTTTGTATTTCCTGTTTAATACGAAGAACCATTTCTACCCTATGAATAACTTGAATCACATCTTGCAGCGTAACTAGTTCTTCCATTTCAAGTGCTCCAAGATTTGTAATTCCTTGATCTAATACAGATTTATACTTTTCTAAAGTTTGAATTGCCTGATTTGCTTTTGTTAGAATTTCACCCATTTGACGTAATGCATAGCGAAAATCACCTTGATAAAGTGTGATAACATTTCTCCGTTGGGAAATTGCAATGACGAGACACCCTGTTTGCTTAGCAACTCTTTCTGCAGTACGATGCCGCATACCTGTTTCAATGGATGAAATACCAGAGCTAGGAATAAGTTGTGTATTGGCATAAAGTATTTTCGTGCCCGTATCATTTAATATGATGGCACCATCCATCTTTGCCAATTCATATAAATAGGCGGGGGAGAATATACAGTTAACGGTAAAACCGCCGTCTATTACTTCTCTTACTTTTTCATTATAACCTATAACAATTAATCCCCCTGTATTTGCCCTCAAAACATTGTCGATCCCTTCCCTTATCGGTGAACCTGGCGATACAAAATTAAGGATCTCGTTGTGCTTATTCCCATTCTGTTTGGCATGACCCATAGATTATCCTCCTAAGGTATACTTTAAAGCCTCAGCAACGGTAGACACACCAATTACTTGGATTCCTTTTGGGGTAGACCAACCTCCTATGTTCCTATCTGGAACTATTACTCGTTCAAACCCTAGTTTGGCAGCCTCCTGAACGCGCTGTTCGATACGCGATACTCTTCTAACCTCTCCAGTTAAGCCAACTTCCCCAAATACAACATCTGTTGGTCTAGATGGTTGATCACGAAAACTAGATGCAATACTAATCGCTACGCCTAAATCTATAGCTGGCTCATCTAGCTTTATCCCACCCGCAACCTTTAGATAAGCATCATAGCTCCCTAGCAGAAATCCAACTCTTTTCTCTAACACTGCCATAATCAGTGATACGCGATTATGATCGATTCCAGTTGCCATCCGTCTTGGATTGCCAAAGCTTGTAGGTGATATAAGTGCCTGAATTTCCACCAATACAGGACGTGTACCTTCCATCGAAGCTACAACAATCGAACCTGCTGACCCCTCTGAGCGTTCTTCTAGAAATATTTCCGATGGATTTAGAACTTCCGCAAGCCCTTCTTCCTTCATTTCAAAGATTCCCATCTCATTGGTTGACCCAAACCGGTTTTTTACTGCTCGTAAAATTCGGTACGTGTGGTGACGTTCCCCTTCAAAATATAACACCGCATCTACCATATGTTCTAACAATCTCGGTCCAGCAATAGAACCTTCTTTTGTAACATGACCAACAATAAAAATCGCAATGCCTTTTGTTTTTGCAATTCTCATAAAATGGGATGTACATTCTCTTACTTGTGAAACACTACCAGGTGCAGATTGTACCTCAGGATGATATACAGTCTGAATGGAATCGATTACGACTAAAGATGGGTTCATCTCCTCAATTGCTTTCTCAATAAACTCTAGATCTGTTTCTGATAGGACAAATAAGTTATCAGTTAATATACGTAATCGGTCTGCCCTAAGTTTCGTTTGTTTAGCTGATTCCTCACCTGATATATATAAAACCCTATGGTTCAAACTCGCAAGCTGGGCTGATATTTGTAATAAAAGTGTAGATTTTCCTATACCCGGATCACCGCCAACCAACACTAGTGAACCAGGAACAATTCCCCCACCAAGCACACGGTCCATTTCTTTGAAATTAGTATGCACTCGTGGTTCACTTATAGATTCAATTGAAGTAATCGATTGTGGTTTATTTATAACTGTGGATGCAGCTGCTGTAACAAATGATTGTCTTCTAGATGGTCTTGTAATCTCCATTTCTTCAACCATGGTATTCCATTGATTACAACCTGGACATTTACCCATCCATTTGGGTGATTCATAGCCACATGATTGGCAACAAAACTTTGTTTTTTTCTTGCTCATCGAAAAAACCCTCTCATATTAAGTTACAATTATTTATTAAGAATTATGATACCATAACCGAATTTGAATTAGAAAAACCGAATATTTGCTACTTTTTAAAGCTTTCTACTGTTATATAGAAAAAGAAGACGCCGAAGATGCGTCTTCTTTTTCATGTATGAATAAATATTTATGCAATTTTATTCTATGATCTATACTTAACTATTTTATTCGGCCCTTACAACAAATTCGTTATCTTCGATGTCTAGTGTAACTTTTTTACCTTTTTCGATCGTACCTTTTAATAGCTCTTCAGACAAACGATCTTCAACATGCTTTTGTAATGCACGTCTTAATGGTCTCGCACCATATTCAGGATCAAAGCCTTCATCAGAAATTTTTTCTTTCGCAATATCAGAGATTACAAACTCAATATCCTGTTCTTTAAGACGTTTAATTAATTCATTTGCCATTAACGTCACAATTTCATTAATATGTTGTCTTTCTAATGAGTGGAAGACGATAATTTCATCAATACGGTTTAAGAACTCAGGTCGGAATGCCTTTTTAAGGGAATCCATTACCTTTGATTTCATATCTTTGTACTCTTGACCCTCTTGAACATTAAAGCCCACATACTTGTTACGCTTTAACTCACTAGCGCCAACATTCGAAGTCATAATAACGATTGTATTACGGAAATCCACAGTACGTCCTTTTGAATCTGTCAGGCGGCCATCTTCTAGCACTTGAAGTAAAATATTAAATACCTCTGGATGCGCCTTTTCAATTTCGTCTAACAAAATAACCGAATATGGTTTACGACGTACTTTCTCGGTTAATTGACCACCTTCTTCATGACCTACATATCCTGGAGGTGAACCAACTAAACGCGATGTTGCGTGCTTTTCCATGTACTCTGACATATCTATGCGGATAAGTGCATCTTCATCGCCAAACATGGATTCTGCAAGAGCACGAGCTAGCTCTGTTTTACCAACCCCTGTTGGACCTAAGAAAATAAAGGAACCAATTGGACGTTTTGGATCTTTTAGGCCAGCACGAGCCCGGCGGATAGCTTTTGCAACGGCTTTTACGGCTTCATCCTGCCCAATTACACGACCATGTAAAATCTCTTCCATATTTAAAAGGCGGTCAGTTTCAGCCTGAGCTAATTTAGAAACAGGAACACCCGTCCAAGCTGAAACCACTAGTGCGATATCTTCAGTTGTAACTTCTGAATTCTCTTGCCCTTGTCTTTCCTTCCATTCCTTCTTCGTTTTTTCTACATCTTCACGAAGACGTTGCTCAGTATCGCGTAATGATGCAGCTTTCTCAAACTCTTGGCTTTGTACTGCTGCGTCTTTTTCTTTACGAATTCCCTCTAATTTTTGCTCTAACTCTTTTAAGTTAGGTGGTGCTGTATATGAGCGAAGACGTACCTTTGCAGCCGCCTCGTCAATTAAGTCTATCGCTTTATCAGGAAGGAACCGGTCAGAAATATAGCGATCTGATAATTTTACAGCTTCATCGATAGCATCATCCGTAATCGTAACGCGATGATGGGCTTCATAGCGATCTCGCAAACCTTTTAAAATCTGGATGGCTTCTTCTTGCGTTGGCTCGCCCACTTTAATTGGCTGGAATCGACGTTCTAACGCTGCGTCTTTCTCAATATATTTACGGTACTCATCAAGTGTTGTCGCACCGATACATTGTAACTCACCGCGAGCTAATGACGGTTTTAAGATATTTGATGCATCGATAGCGCCTTCCGCACCACCTGCACCAATTAAAGTATGCAATTCATCTATAAACAAGATGATATTCCCTGCTTGGCGAATTTCATCCATTACCTTTTTCAAACGGTCTTCAAATTCACCACGGTACTTGGTTCCCGCTACAACTGTACCCATATCTAATGTCATAACACGCTTATTTCTTAAAATTTCGGGCACTTCGTTTTGAATAATTTGCTGCGCTAGCCCTTCAGCTATCGCTGTTTTTCCAACCCCAGGTTCACCGATTAACACAGGATTATTTTTAGTACGGCGGCTTAAAACTTCTATTACACGTTGAATTTCTTTTTCCCTTCCAATAACAGGGTCAAGACTTCCTTCACGTGCAATTTGTGTTAAATCCCTCGCAAGGCTATCCAGTGTAGGTGTATTCGCATTTGTTGCTGTTCCACCTTGATGCCCTGAAGATGATGACTCATTACTGCCTAATAGCTGAAGTACTTGTTGTCGTGCTTTATTTAAGCTTACTCCAAGATTATTAAGGACACGAGCAGCTACACCTTCGCCTTCACGAATTAAGCCTAATAATATATGCTCTGTTCCCACATAGGAATGACCTAACTTACGGGCTTCATCCATCGATAATTCGATAACCTTTTTTGCTCTAGGTGTATAATGAATTGTTTGCGATGCTTCTTTACCTCTGCCAATCAGCGCTTCAACTTCCTCTTGAATTTTTTCAGGTCCAAGATTTAATGCCAATAAGGCTTTTGCCGCAATTCCTTCACCTTCTCGAACTAAGCCTAATAAAATATGCTCAGTCCCAATATTGCTATGTCCTAAACGGACCGCTTCCTCTTGTGCAAGTGCAAGTACCTTTTGTGCTCGTTCTGTAAACCTACCAAACATCATTTACCATCACTCTCCCAACGAATCGTTTCTAATCTTAATCGCTCTCTTATTAGAGTTGCTCTTCTTATGTCTCTCTCATCAGGTGTAAGCTTTCTACCAGCATATTGCTGTAAAAACCCTGGTTGGGTTAAAATCATTAATTCATTTAAAATCGAACGTGAAATATTTTTAATGAATCCTAAATCAATCCCCAATCGCAAATCTGATAAACTTTGAGATGCTTCAGTTGATTGGATTATACGACTATGCGCCAATGTTCCATAGGAACGCCACACTCTGTTTTCCAGTTGGATCGATGATGTTTTAACTAGCATATCTCGAGCAGTTCGTTCTTGCGCAATAACCTGCGCAACAACACTTTGGAGATCCTCAACGATATCCTGCTCAGATTTGCCTAATGTAATTTGGTTAGAAATTTGAAAAATATTACCTTGTGCTTCACTACCCTCACCATAAATGCCTCTAACAACTAAGCCTAGTTGGCTGATTGCAGGCAGTAATCTATTAATTTGATGTGTTAGCACAAGAGCAGGTAAATGCATCATGACGGATGCTCTCATCCCTGTTCCAACATTTGTTGGACAACTAGTAAGATACCCCCGTTTTTCATCAAATGCAAAGTCTACCCTTTCTTCAAGTAAATCATCCACTTGATTTGCAACCTTTAGAGCCTCTTTTAATTGTAAACCTGGAAATAAGCATTGGATCCGGATATGGTCTTCTTCATTAACCATCACACTTACTTCTTCATTTTCTGATAAAATGACAGCACCTTTTTCAGATACTTCTGCAAGATGTGGACTAATAAGATGCTTTTCCACTAAAACCCGTTTTCCAATTGTCTCTAGATTATCCATCTTAATCATTTCGAGATTGCCAACTTCAGCAAAACTTTGATTTGATATAGACTCTTCTATTCGTTCGACCACTGTTGTAAGTGAGTCAATTGATGCTAAGGTTGGAAACACTATATCCTTTAAGTTTCGGGCCAAGCGAATTCTGCTGCTTAATACAATATCGCTATCTTGACCATCTTCATTCATCCAAGGGCTAATAGCTTGGTTTATGAACTTTTCAAGTGACATAGACTATTGCTCCCCCTCTCTATGCTCACCTAAATGTTGCTCTAAGGAACGAATTTTATCTCTTAATTGTGCAGCATTCTCAAATTCCTCATTTTGAATCGACTTCTGCAGCGCTTCCTTTAGCGTAGAAATTTCTTTTGCAATATGAAGACTTCCGCCAATTCTTTTTGGAATTTTACCAGCATGTGATGTGTTTCCACCATGTACTCGTCTTAAGATAGGATCAATTTTTGATTGAAATTCCCTATAACAATTGGAACATCCGAAACGACCTATTTTAGAGAATTGCTGAAAAGTTAATCCACAGTTAGAGCATTGTAGTGCTTGTAAGCTCTCAAAGTTTTTATTTGCTCCTGCTAAAGTTGTTGGGTAATCTATATTAAGTAACCCTGAAAGAAGGCTATTAATAGAGAATTCGCCACCGGCTATCATTTCACCTTTTTCCCGCGCACATTGTTCACATAAATGTGTTTCAGTTTTTTTTCCATTAATTATTTTAGTAAAATGGAGTGATGCAGGGTTTTGGTGACATTCTTGGCATTCCATACTTACACACCTCTCCCGATATAAAAATTACTTATATTTTAATGTTTGAAGCATCGCTTTTAAGATAACAGTCCGGAATTCATCACGCTCAGGTAAATCTAATAAAAGTACATCTCTATCAATTGCACTTAAAATTAACTTTGCTTCTCTTCTAGATACTGCACCTTCCTCTAAAAGTCTTGCAACAATACTTTCAGCTGTTGATTGAGTAATTCTTCGTGGTATTAGATCGAGCATCTGATCAATTAAATGGGCATGATTATCTGTTTGAACTTTAATAATTCGAATGTAACCTCCGCCACCTCGTTTACTTTCAACAATGTATCCTTTTTCAATCGTGAATCTTGTATTAATTACATAATTAATTTGTGAGGGGACGCATTGAAATTTCTCAGCTATTTCACTTCTCTTAATTTCAACTGCATTTTCATTACTTACATGTAGTACTTTTTTCAAATACTGTTCAATAACATCAGAAATATTACGCATGATCCCTCCCCTTCCTCTGACTTTGACTTTCTTTGACCATGTATATATATTATATAGTCGATTGCATAATGTTTTCAACTAATTCGTTTTTAACATACTAATATCTTTTCCAAATTTTTTACATTACAAACTACATTAAAAGATTCTATATACGAAAGGTAATTGTGAAATTTCGTCGATTATCATTGCTTTTTTATCTTTATTTGCAAGTTTAACCTCAATTACATATTTTTTTAATGAGGGACTTATTTCAGATTCTTTATGTGTTTCAATCGAAAAACGTTTTAATGGTACCTTTCGATCTTCAATTATTTTTATGATTTCATACAGGTCATTGCTATTTTTATCGACGACAATATGTAATGAATGTGAGTTATTGTTCTGTAAGAAGCGATGCTCAAATTTGTTTAAGAAGATTAAACTTAATAACACAACAATCGTTGTCAGCAATGCAGGTGCAAACATACCTACTCCCACTATTAAGCCAATTCCTGCCACTACCCAAATAGAAGCAGCAGTTGTTAATCCTCTGACTGTAGCACCTTTTACCAAGATAGTACCAGCCCCCAAAAAACCAATTCCACTGATGACATAAGAAGGTATCCTCGCAGGATCAAATCTTATATTTTCACTGCTATCAATGTAATTATTAAAGCCATACAATGACATTAGCATCATTAAGCAAGACCCAATCCCAACAAGCAAATGTGTTCGAAAACCTGCAGGGTGATTTTTTATTTCTCGCTCGAATCCAATTATTCCGCTTAAAAAAGCAGCAAAAAAAATTCTCGCTGTCATTATTTCAAAGTTATCTCCAAGAAATTGTTCTAACATGGACACTACCCTCCCTTAAAGTAATGTACCCTTGTCTAAAAAGTTATAAGCATGTATTTTCATTGTATTAGAACTGAAGACAATTCATGCTAAAATAGCTTAAAAATTTGGATAAGCTTTATGGTCTTTTGTTCTCGCTTTGGAATGGACTATTTCAGTAAATATTGTTTAATAAATAGACAATTTCTATAGTGTTGATTAACTATTTAAATTGTTATATTTAACAATATTCCCTTTAATAAAATTTTGTCGATATTTCACTAAATTTGTGTTTCGAAGGAGTAAATGTATAATGTGGATAAATATGTGGATAGATACTGATAGTTAGTTATATTTGCTATTCGTTGGAGAGTTTTTGAATGCACTTTTTTATTTTTGGTTCCTCTTCATTGGACTTATGAAGGGGTTTCTCTCATTGTCTTCTACTCCGGTTCCTCTTCATCCGCCTTATGAAAGGGTTTCTCTCGTTGTTTTCTACTCCGGTTCCTCTTCATCCGCCTTATGAAAGGGTTTCTCTCGTTGTTTTCTACTCTGGTTCCTCTTCATCCGCCTTATGAAGGGGTTTCTCTCGTTGTTTTCTACTCCGGTTCCTCTTCATCCGCCTTATGAAGGGGTTTCTCTCGTTGTTTTCTACTCTGGTTCCTCTTCATCCGCCTTATGAAAGGTTTTATACCAATAAATAAGCATCCTTCCCCCTTGGTCGGTTTTTAACATAAATCAAAGCTAATTCTTTATGTCAGTAACAAGTTAACACAAACTAAAAAAATCCGTAAAAGCTGTGGATAACATTTTAAATATTATCAAATAGGTTATCCATAACTGTTAATAGAACTGTCGAATTTTGTTGATAACATAAATGGTATTAAAACGATTAAACTTATTATCATTTAATTTTTACAAGCTAATTACATATTCTCTATGCTTTTTTCGATCTAAGCACAATTCTCCGTTCGTCACCTGCGCTAGCTCCGACCCGTGGTTATTATAGCCTTAGGTTCTCTTTTTATCTTCATTCTCCTTACACTTGGGCTAGATACTGCTTTATTCAATTCTATTGTTGGAAAATCTCCAGTTTTAATTAAGTTTTTAAATGCAAAAAAGAGCAGCATCTCTGCTACTCCTTGTTTTTGCTTGGCAACGTCCTACTCTCACAGGGGGACAGCCCCCAACTACCATCGGCGCTGAAGAGCTTAACTTCCGTGTTCGGAATGGGAACGGGTGTGACCTCTTCGCTATCGTCACCAAACATATTATATTTGAGGATTGTTCCCTCAAAACTAGATAACAAGAATTCATATTCAACTGTAGTATTTTGGTTAAGTCCTCGATCGATTAGTATTCGTCAGCTCCACATGTCGCCATGCTTCCACCTCGAACCTATCTACCTCATCATCTCTGAGGGATCTTACTTACTTAAAGTAATGGGAAATCTCATCT